>JAFDMG010000198.1 GCA_019306045.1 Deltaproteobacteria bacterium
GAGGCCGTGCGGGTGGCCCCCTACGCCACCTTCGGCACCCCGGAGCTGGCCGTGGCCACCGCCGCCGCCCTCGGCGGCGACAACTGCATCCTGATGGCCAACCACGGCCTGCTGGCCGTCGGTCCCGAGCTGGAAGCCGCCTACCTGGCGGCTCTGCACGTGGAGGAAGTGGCCCGGCTCTGTTTCCAGGCCCGCTGCCTCGGGGAACCGGTCTGCCTGAACAAGGAAGAGATGGCCGCCGCCCGGGAAAGATTCGCCGACTACGGCCGGCGGCGCGAAAAAACCCGCGCCTGAAAAAGCGCGGGCGGAAAAACAGGCGGGTAAAACCCGTTTCACCAGACGCCGAAGCGGGCGGCCACCACGTTGCCCAGGGCCCAGACGACGTCAAGGGCAAAAAGCTCCTCCAGGCAGCGATCGAAAAGGTAGGTGGCCCGGGCGGGGAACTCCTCGTCCTCCTCCCAGAGGGCCACCAGCCAGCGGCAGCCGGGAAACCAGGTGAACTCCACCCCGTATTCCCCGTACGGGGCCTCCCGGCCGCCGGCGGCCAGGCCCCGCTGCCGGAACTCCCGGCCCCGGCGGGCGAACCGCCGGGCGATGAGCACCGAGGCCATGACGTGGGGACCGCGAAAAAAAGTCGCCCCGCCGCGCAGATGTTCAGCGGTCACCAGTCCCCGTTCCGGCGGCAGGCGGTCGTGGCCGGCGGCATAGTTGAGCAGACCGAGAACTACCAGCCCTTCCTGGTAGCCGGGCACCCGGCCGGCGGCCGTCCACATTTTCCGGGTCCGCGGCTCCACCAGCAGCGGCTCCCCCCACCACTCCAGTTCCAGGCGGGCCGCCCCCGCCACCCGGATGCCGGGAAAAAACTCCCCCCGCCGGGCCAGCAAACGGGCCGCCGTCGCCCACCACTCCGGGTTGAGCTGCTCCAGGCGACAGTAGCGGCGGCTCGCCTCCGGGTTGGTCGGCCGTTCATCCCCGGCATTTAACCACTCTTTCGCCATCCGGGTCACCATCGCAGACCAGCAGCCATCAACGGCCGCCTTGCTTTTTCCCCCGGCAGACCGCTTCCAGGGTCAGCCGCTGCCCCTGGCGCTCTACCTCCAGCCGGCAGCGGTCGCCGACCTGCTTTTTCAGCAGCAGCAGCTGGAGATCCAGGCTCCGCCGCAGCCGCTGGCCGTCGGCCCGCAGCAGCAGGTCGCCGACCTGCAGGCCGGCAGCCGCCGCGGCGCTTCCCGGCTCGACGCTGACGATCTCCACCCCCCGGGAACCGTCATGGAGGCCGACGCCCAGGCGTACCTGCCGGTCGTCGAGATTGCGGTAGGGCACGCACCAGAGATAATCGGCCACGTAGAGGGGCAGGGAAGGAAAGTCGACCGGCATCGTCCGGCGCTCGTTCTCCACCAGGTCATCCGGGGTGTGGGTGAGAACCACGGCATAGGACCACGGCCGGCGGGCAAAAACCTTGCGGGGAATGCCGAAGCCGTAAGCGACATGGAAGCCGCCGGTGACCACCACCAGCTGCCGCTGCCGGCCGGCGGGGCTCTCCAGGTAGTCGACGATGGTATCGGCCATGGTGTTCTCCCAGAGGAGCTGCATGGCGTCGAACATCTCCTGGTGGCCGTGGCCCTCGGGATGGCCGGCGAACATGGCCGCCAGGGCCCGGCGCTGGTAGGGATCGGTCATTTCCGGGTAGCGGCCGCCGTTGGCCGCCTTGGCCGCCTGCAGGCGCGCCATCCGGTCGGCCCGGGAGACGTTGAGGGCCCGCAGGGGAATCCCTTTCTCCTTGATGAAGGTCAGAAGCTCCCGGTAGTAAACATAGTCGGCCACGCCCCAGTCGCGGCCGAAAACGCCGATAAACTCCTCGTCACTCAAGTCGCCGGCCAGCCAGCGGTCGATCTCCGCCTGGCTCCGGCGGCCGAACATTTCCATCCCCACCGCCAGCCGCCCGGGATGCCGGCGCTCCAGCTCCCGGATGACTTCCAGCTCCAGCTGATGGTCGTAGATATTGTCGTGGGATTCTCCCAGGTAGAGCACCCGGCAGTCGGCCACTAGGTTGAAAAACTGCTCCCGGTTGAGCTTAACCCCGGTGGGCACGTGGACGATCTCCCCCCGGCGCATGGCATCCGGGTCCTGGTACGGGGAACCGCCGTTGGGCACCCCGCAGCTCCGCTCAACCGACTGGCAGCCCGTCACCAGCAGCCCCAGCAGCAAAACCGGCAGCAGCCGGCGGTAAAAAACTGACCACATTCATATTTCTCCCTTGGCGAAAGTTCCGGCTTCGGGTAAAAGCAGAAAGCAAAAATGCCCGTGCCGGCCGGACGTCCCGGTCCCGGCCGTCATTATCAACCACATCAACCATCCGGATCCGGGCAGGGCGATTATAACCGAAAGCCGCGATTTGACAATGAAAAAATTTCCCCGCCTGCCGTTTTACTACGGCTGGCTGATCGTCGCCGTTTCCTTCGTCACCCTCGGCCTCTCCTTCGGGGTCTGGTATTCCTTTTCCGTCTTTTTCGTCGCCATCATCAGGGACTTCGGCTGGGAGCGGGCGGCCACCGCCAGCATTTTCAGCTTCTTCGTCATCACCCACTACCTCAGCGCCACCGGGGCCGGCATCCTCGTGGACCGCTACGGCCCCCGCTGGGTGATTCCCGCCGGCGCCGCCATCCTGGCGGCCGCCCTGCTGCTCAGTTCCCGGGCCGCTTCGCTGCCCCAGTTCTACCTGACTTACGGCGTCGGCGCCGCCGTCGGCATCAGCCTGATGGGCTTCGTGCCCCACGCCACCCTGCTGCCCCGCTGGTTTGCCCGCCGCCGCGGCCTGGCCGTCGGCCTGGCCATGGCCGGCATCGGCGTCGGCATGCTTTTCATTCCCCCCGGCATGCAGCGGCTGATCGCCGCCCACGGCTGGCGGCAGGCCTACGTGGTTCTCGCCCTGCTGATGCTGCCGGCCATCCCCCTGAACCTGTTCTGCCAGCGGCGGGATCCGGCGGCCGTCGGGGAGCGCCCCGACGGAGAACAGGACCCGGCGGCGGCCGCGGCCGCCAAAAACACCCCAAGCAGCCAGCTGGTGGTCGTCGACCGGGAATGGGCGGCCACCGAGTGGACGGCGGCCCGGGCCCTGGGCACCCGGCGCTTCTGGCTGCTGGCCGCCGGCTTCTTCTGCGGCCCCTTCGCCATCCAGGGCACCCTGCTGCACACCGTCGCCTGCCTGGTGGACCACGGCATCCGGCCGCAATCGGCGGCGGCGATTTTCGGTCTCCTGGGAATCTGCGGCGCCGTGGGCAAGGTGCTGCTTGGCTTTCTCGCCGACCGCTGGCTGCGGGAAACCGCCAGCAGCATCGGCATGGCCGCCGCCTCCACGTCTTTGCCGTCTGCTTCGGCCTCGGCTACGGCGCCGTGGCGCCGCTTTTCCCCGCCATCGCCGCCGACATCTTCCAGGGCCCCACCTTCGGCCGCATTTTCGGCCTGCTTTCCCTCTTCCTCGGCTTCGGCGGCGCCGGCGGCGCCTGGTTCGCCGGCTGGATCTTCGACCGCACCCACAGCTACCACACCGCCTTCTTTTTTATCATCGCCGGCCTCTGGCTCTCCAGC
>JAFDMG010000023.1 GCA_019306045.1 Deltaproteobacteria bacterium
TGGATCTGCGCGCCCCAGCCGCTCAGTTGCATATCGCCGCTCTCTTCCCCCACGCGCGTGATTTCCTGCGCGGCGGCGAAACTTTCAGCAAATTTTCCCTGTTTGTTTAATAAAATTGCTGTCAATGCCTCTGGCTCCCCCCAACGGCGGACATTGCCCACCTGCCAGTAGCGCTTCCCTGCTTGCTGATAATGCTTAATCGCTTCGTCCCAATTTCCCAGGGCATCCTCATGATGACCCAGGCCCAGGTAGCAAAAACCTTTGAGCAGGGGATTTTGTACCTGATCCATCAGGCCATAGGCTCTCTGACAATATCTTCCCGCCCAGCGAAACAAACCAAAACAACCGCATATTAATCCTAAACCAACATAGCCCTGCAGCGTTCCTTCCAGATGAGCCTTGACTTCGACTTCGTTTAGCCCGGAAAGTGCATATAACAACATCCGTTCCCGGTTCAGAGCATAATCGATCCAGCCCATCAATTCATAAATCTGGGACACTTCCTCCAATTTGTCATCAACAGGCAAAGATTGCCTGCAAACAAAAAACATTGGCAATAGACGGTGAAATATTTGCAACCCAAGATGTTTAATAATATTAGCCCGAATCCCCCACCGCGTTGCCGGCAGCGGCCGGCCAAGATGCGCCAGCGCCGAGCAGAAATATCCCATCGCCTGTTCATGGTTGCCGCGGCGGTACAGTGCTTCACCAATCTTGCGCTCCAGCACCGCCCGCTGCACCGGCTCCCAGCGGTCACCGTACACTTGTTCATAAACGGTCAAAGCCTTTTTGTAATGATCCAAAGCTTCCGAATCCGCCGCTATTTTCCCGACCGTACACTTGTTCATAAACGGTCAAAGCCTTTTTGTAATGATCCAAAGCTTCCGAATCCGCCGCTATTTTCCCGGCCTGGTCGGCGGCTTTAAAGAGGTAATACTGGGCTTTTTCCCATTCCTCGCCCCGAGAATAATGATAAGACAACAGGCCGTAAAATTCTTCCAGCCGATCGTGGAACAGCACTTCGATAATTTCACCCACCTTGCGATGCAGTTCAACGCGCCTTTGGATGAGGATGCTTTCATAAGCCGCCTCCTGGGTGAGATCATGCTTGAACATGTATTCCAACTCGGGAATTTGCCTTTTTTCCCTGATCAGGTCGATCTGCTGCAGGCGCTCCAGGCTGGCGTCCAATGCCGGATCGGCCTCGTCGATGGCCTGCAGAACCCGGTAAAAAAAGTTCCGCCCGATCACCGCCGCGATTTTGAGCACCTGCTTGACCTCGTCATGGAGACGATCAATGCGTGCCGTAATCAACCCCCGAATGGTGCCGGAAATCATGAGTTCATCAAACTGCGGCAGAAAATCCCAGCGACAGGATTTGCCTTCCTGGACGACAGCCCCCATTTCTTTCAGGGACTGGACCACTTCCTCGATGAACAATGGATTGCCTGCGGCTTTTTCATAGATCAGCTCCCGCACCTGGCGAGGCAGTTTCTCACACTGCAGGAGGGAACCCATCAGGTCGACACTCTCGGACGGGGAAAGGGGGCTCAGCATCATTTCGTGATACTGGTGGGCGTATTCCGCAGCAAAATGATGCCGCAGCCCCATTTGCGGCCCCTCGATTTCCGGACGGCTGAGAAGGCAGATGAACAGGGGATAGTCTTTGACCAACGGGCTCAAATGTTCCAGCAGTTCAAGGGAAGAACGATCCGTCCAATGCAGGTCTTCAAATACCAGTATCAGCGGCTGCCGTTGGACCAGCCGCTCGAAAAACCGCCACATCGCCCGCATTATCTGGCGTCCCATCGCCTCGCCATCGAGGAACTCCACCCGCTGCTGGTATTCACCCGGCACTGCCAGCGTCATCAGGCTGGCCAGGTAAGGAAGAATCTCCGCGGTTTCATCATGAAAAAGTTCATAGATATGATGAAGCAGTTTATCCCAAGCCGCCAGCTCATGGTCCTCTGCGGTTATACCGGCAAATCTCCTGATAATCTCCATGAACGGCCAGTAACTGATCAATTGGCCGTAAGAAAGGCTCCTTCCTTGCAGCCAGCGCATCTCTGTTGTCGAAAAGCGCCTTTTGACCTCCGCCAGCAACCTCGATTTACCCACCCCGGCGTTGCCGGTGATAAAGACTATCCCCCCCTCCTGCCGCTCATAAACTCGGTTGAACATTTCCTTTAGCTGAATTAATTCCAGCTCCCTACCGACAAAGCTATCTTCTTGAACATCGGCCATCAACATCATGCCAACCTGAGGTCGAGAAGAGATTACTTTGTATACCTGGACCGATTCCGCCACCCCCTTAATCTTGTAACCGCCCAAGTCTTGAAAGCTGAAATGTTCCCGGGCCCGGCAGTAAGTATCCCGACCCACCAGGATCTCACCCGGCTGGGCAAGACCGCAAAGACGGGAAGCCCGGTTGAGCGGCCCGCCCGCAACGCCGTGGGTGCCTCGGTACAAATCGATTTCACCGGTCACCACCAGGCCGGTGTAAATCCCGGTTTTCATGGAAAGTTTATGACCTATCCGCTCTTGCAGGCGGGGACTGCAGGCAACCACCAGCTGATGTATCTCCCGGGCGGCTTCCAGAGCTCTGACAGGATCGTCTTCATGGGCTTTCGGCACCCCAAAAAGTGCCATTACCGCGTCGCCGATATACTTTTCAATAAAGGCATCATAGCCGGCAACCACCCGGGTGATATCCCCGAAAATCTGTCTCATGATTCCTTTGACTTCTTCGGGATCGAGTTTTTCACACATTGCCGTATAGCCGGACAAGTCAGAACAGAGCGCCGTAATATATTTTCGTTCACCAGCCAGCGAATCATTGGCTGGTTTCAGGCTAGGAGAATGTACAAGATACTGCGGGGAAGGAGGCTTTTCAGGCAGGCTTAAAGACAGTTCATCGGCACTTGTTTGTCCCAACGAATCTTTTAGCAACCGGCCACAGTTACTGCAAAATTTTGCCGGTAGTTGATTCTCATACCGACAATGAATGCATTTCATAAAATAGTAATCTTTTCTTTATTCATCCTGAAGAAAAACTAATCACTAATCATTACAAGCATACATTATACGACTTAACATTGTTTTACCTCCCTGTCAAACGCCCTCTTTCTTAAATGTGGTGTTTTCCAGCAACATTATTACACCTAAACAGTAGCAAGAAAGTTCAGCGCAAGAACGCTATTTTTCAGCTCCAGCTACATTTCGAATGTTTTGTTTTTACTGTCGTAACATCATTTTGAGAGCAGCCATCCCCAACGAGATGACCTGCCACCACCCGAGAAAGTGCAAGTACATAGACCCCTCAGGCACTCATCAAATGAACTTGATTAAAAACAACAAAAAAGCGGGACCGGTAAACCGGTCCCGCTCAATATCACCCGGCACCGCCGGGATTGTTACAACACGGTAAAAGACAGCTCCTCGCCGGCGACTTCCACCCGCACCCGGGAGCCGTCGGCAATCCTGCCTTTCATGATTTCATAGGCCAGCGGCGTCTCCAGGTACTGCTGGATGCAGCGCTTCAGCGGCCGGGCGCCGTAGGCGGGGTCGAAACCTTTCTCGGCCAGGAAATTCTTGGCCTCGTCGGTCAGCTCGAGCACAATCTCCCGCTCCGCCAGCCGCTGCAGCAGGTGCCGCAGCTGGATGTCGACGATGGAACGCAGGTGCTCCTTCTTCAGGGCGTGGAAAACGATGATGTCATCCACCCGGTTGAGAAACTCCGGCTTGAACTCGGCCCGCAGCGAAGCCAGGACCTGCTCCTTCATCCGCGCATACTGGCGGCTGTCATCATGGTACTCAAGAATATGGTGACTGCCGATGTTGGAGGTCATGATGATAACCGTGTTCTTGAAATCCACCGTCCGCCCGTGGGAATCGGTCAAGCGGCCGTCGTCGAGAATCTGCAGCAGGATGTTGAACACGTCGTGATGGGCCTTCTCGATCTCGTCGAAAAGCAGCACCGAGTAGGGCCGTCGCCGCACCGCTTCGGTCAATTGGCCGCCTTCCTCAAAGCCGACATAACCGGGGGGCGCCCCGATGAGCCGGGAAACGGCATGTTTTTCCATGTACTCCGACATGTCGATGCGGGTCATGTTGTTTTCGTCGTCAAAGAGAAATTCCGCCAAGGCCCGGGCCAGTTCCGTCTTCCCGACCCCCGTGGGGCCAAGAAAGATGAAGCTGCCAATGGGGCGCTTGGGATCCTTGATCCCCGCCCGGGCCCGGATGACGGCATCGGCCACCGCTTTCACCGCCTCGTCCTGGCCCACGACCCGCTCGTGGAGGTGCTCCTCGAGGTGAACCAGTTTTTCCCGCTCGCCTTCCATCAGCTTGCTGACCGGGATGCCGGTCCAGCGGCTGACGATGGCAGCGATATCCTCCTCGTCCACCTCCTCTTTCAGTAGACGGCTGCCCTGCCCCTGCTGGCCGCTCAGCGACTGCTCCGCCGCCGCTTTTTCCTGCTCCAGCTTGGCCAGCAAGCCGTATTTCAGTTCCGCCGCCCGGTTCAGGTCGTAGTCCCGTTCGGCCTGTTCGATTTCGCGCTTGACCTCCTCGATCTTCTTGTTCAGTTCCTGGAGGCGGGTAATCTGTTCCTTCTCCACCTGCCACTGGGCTTTCAGGGCGGCCGCCCTCTCCTGCAACTCGGCCAGCTCCTTTTCGAGCCCGTTCAGCCGCTTGCGGGAACCTTCATCTTTTTCCTTTTTCAAGGCCTCCCGTTCAATCTCCAGCTGCATAATCTTCCGGGTAACCTCGTCCAGTTCGGCTGGCATACTGTCAATCTCGGTCCGCAGGCGGGCCGCCGCCTCGTCGATCAGGTCAATGGCCTTGTCCGGCAGAAAACGGTCAGTGATGTAGCGGTGAGAAAGCACCGCCGCCGCCACCAGGGCGGCATCGGTGATCCGCACCCCGTGGTGCACTTCGTAGCGCTCTTTCAATCCCCGCAAGATGGAGATGGTATCGGCCACCGAAGGCTGATCGACCAGCACCGGCTGGAAACGCCGCTCCAGGGCGGCATCTTTCTCAATGTGCTGCCGATACTCGTTCAGGGTGGTCGCCCCGATGCAGTGCAGCTCGCCCCGGGCCAGCAACGGCTTCAGGAGATTGCCGGCGTCCATGGCGCCTTCGGCCTTGCCGGCGCCCACCACCGTATGCAGCTCGTCGATGAACAGGATTATCTGGCCGCTGGACTCCTGGACCTCCTTGAGCACCGCTTTCAGGCGCTCCTCGAACTCGCCGCGGAACTTGGCCCCGGCAATCAAGGCCCCCATGTCCAGGGAAATCAGTTTTTTCTGCTTCAAATTTTCCGGCACGTCCTGGCGGACGATCCGCTGGGCCAGGCCCTCGACGATGGCGGTTTTCCCCACCCCGGGCTCCCCGATCAGCACCGGGTTGTTCTTGGTCCGCCGGGAAAGTACCTGGATGACCCGGCGAATCTCCTCGTCCCGACCGATCACCGGATCCAGTTTTCCCTGGCTGGCCGCCCGGGTCAGGTCGATGCCGTATTTTTCCAGGGACTGGTAGGTGTCTTCCGGATTCTGGGAAGTCACCCGCTGGCTGCCCCGCACCTCGGTGAGGGTCTGCAACAGTTTATCCTTGGTAATGCCGAAGTTGGCCAGCATCTGGGCCAGCGGGTCGCCGCTGTCCTCCAGCAGCGCCAGCAGCAGATGTTCCACACTGATATACTCGTCCTTGAGCCGCTCGGCCTCGTCCTGGGCGGCCACCAGCAGTTTGTTCAGCCGGCCGGTGACGTAAATATTGCCCGCCGGGGCGCCGCCGCTGGTTACTGCCGGCAGGGCCTGCAGCCGCTTTTCCACTTCGTCTTCGATGGTCCGCGGGACAACGCCCATCTTTTCGATGATCCGGGGAATCAGGCCGTTCTCCTGCTGCAACAGGGCCATCAACAGGTGCTCGCAGTCGATCTGCTGATGACTGCGCCGGACGGCGACATTCTGGGCCGCCATTACCGCTTCCTGAGCTTTCTGGGTAAATTTATTCAAATCCATGATGGTTTTCTCCTTAAGATTTTATATTTATTTAAACCGGGTCAACCGGGTAAAACGCCTGGTTGGCAACTTGCAGGAGGCATCCGTCAAAGCAACCTTTAAGCCGCCATCGCCGCGAAAAAACCGCCGCTTTCATGGTTGGCCGGCGGCAGAAAAAAGGGGGCGCGCCGCCCCCCTTTTCCCAACCAGGCTTGCCGCGTGGCCTTACTTGACTTCGATGGCAACCTTTTTGGGTTTGACTTCCTCTTTCTTGGGCAGCACGACCTTGAGCACGCCCTTGTCGTAGCTGGCTTTGATGCCGTTCTGGTCGACAGTGGTCGGCAGGTCGAAAGAGCGCATGAAAGAGCCGTAGAATCTTTCCACCCGATGGTAGTTTTCCTTCTTTTCTTCCTGCTCGAGTTTGCGCTCGCCCTTGATGGTCAGGGTGTTGTCCTCGATGTTTACCTGGATGTCTTTCTCATCCATTTCCGGGATTTCAGCCTTGATGACAATCGCCTGGCCATCCTCATAGATGTCAACCAGCGGCTGCCAGGAAGTGACCGACAGGCCTTTCTCATCGGTCCGCTGCAGACTTTCCTCGAAGAGACGGTTGATCTGATCCTGAATGGTCATCAAGTCACGAAACGGGGTCCATCTTACCAGTGCCATAACGCATCTCCTCCTTTCTTTGGTTAATTGTTCGTTTTTTCACCTTACATTAACATTAATTTGTCGCGCATCATGGGCGCCTAAACGCCGCTTCAGGAGCTGTCCTTTCCGGTCACCGTTATCCGGCGGGCCGGCGCCGGAGTCTGCTTGGGAATGGTAATTTCCAGCACGCCCCCTTCATAACGGGCCTTGACCGCGCCGGCTTCAACGGTTTCCGGCAGTCTGAACTGGCGGGCGAAAAAGCCGTGCCGGCTTTCCTCCACCAGCAGCTTTTCCCCGTGTTCCATGGCCGGCCGCCGCCGCTCGCCCCTGACCAGCAACAGGCGTCCCTGGAGTTCCAGCTCCACGTGGTCGGCCTCCATTCCCGGCAGCATGAGCAGCAGGCGGTAGGCCGAAGGACCCTCGATGATATCCACCGGCGGCATGAAAGCCGGTTCATTGGCGTTCATCTGACGGTCATGAACAACTTCCATCAACAAACCTCCATTCACCACCCAAACCTCAAACGGCCGGGGAAAAACCCTTTTTTGGCCAACTCCTATGCAAAAGATAGTCCTTGCCCGGGAATTGTCAAGGGGGCGGGAAAATTTTTTGTTGGCCGTTTTTTTATCGCCGGCAGCAAGAAAAAAGACAAGACGTCAAGGCTGGTATTTTTTACTGGCCCGGTAGACCATTGCCAGGATGTCGGCGACCACCTGGTAGATTTCGGCCGGAATCTCCTCGTTGAGATCCAGCTTCATCAGCACCTGGATCAATTCGGGATCCTCGTGCAGGGGAATTCCGTGCTCCCGGGCCGCGGCAATGATTTTCTCCGCCACCACCCCGGCGCCCTTGGCCACCACCTGGGGAGCCTGCTGGTTGCCCCGTTCGTATTTCAGGGCCGCGGCCTGCATTTTTTCCCGAGCGGGGGTGGAGTTTTTCCCTTTTTTCATCGATTTTTCCCCCACCGTGGTACACCACCAGGCCCACGTTCGCGGTCAACAGCCATTGCCTCCGGTTGCCGGCCGGGACAGCAAATAAAATCATGGAAAAAACTTACCCAAATCATGAAATAGTTTTCCCTTTTTGCCGCCAATTGCCGCCGGCAAAAATCAATTTCGCCTACTTGTAGTCTATAATATTGAAATTAAAGCGTATTTTTTCTGTCGGCTTTACCGCCGCCGACCGGCACGAATGTTGCGAACACCAGTCACAGGGAACCACCGGGTGTTTACCCCTTGCCGCCGGGAGCATCACTATGATATCATCAATTGCTAAGCGTCGGGAGATTGTCGAAATCCTGTTGCTTTCTCCCCTGTACTTGGAACACCTGACCCAGCGTGAACGCCTGCAGGTAATCCGCGCCCTTGAACAACAGGGCGCCCTGGACGCCGACGATCGCGAAAACCAGGCAGCATGATCGCCAGACGAGAAAACCGCAACAAGCTCCTCAAGCAGATGAGGCTGGATGCCATTCGGGAAACCCCCTACTTTTTCGTTTACGGCAGCCTCATGGAACGTTACAGCAATTTCAACCGCTTCCTGCGCCGCCAGGTCAAATCCATCCAGCCCGCTTTCTGCCCGGGTTTTCTTTACCACCTGCCCATCGGCTTTCCCGGCCTGATTGCCATGGAAAACTGCCAGGATCTGGTGGCCGGCGAACTGATGAGTTTCAGGAAGCCGGAAAAAGTGCTGCGCGCCCTCGACCAGTTGGAAAACTTCTATCCCGACAACCCGGAAAAGAGCATTTACCAGCGGCGCAAGCTGACGGTCATCGCCGCCGCGGACAACGGCAACGGCGAGTTCTACGAACAGTCAGCCTGGGTTTACACCTACCCGCTTGACCACTTGACTCCGGAACACCAGAAAGAATTTTTCATCTCCTGCGGCAACTGGAAGCTGTTCAGCGAGAACCCGGTTGCCAGGCAGCGGCCGCAGCTGAAAAACCTGCTGGGCAAGCTGAAAAAGCTGCCCCGCCGCGCCCGTTCCCGGGCCGCCACACTCCCCCCGGTCTGCCTCGAAGAGGAAGCCCCCATTGTCTGGGCCTCCACCAGCATCTGTTCTCAATACTGCCAGCATCACGAACTCTGCCAAAACAACCGGCGCAAGCGCCGGGAAAACTGTTTCTGAGCCGGCCGCCGCTCAGCGGGATGCCGCCGCCAGTTGCCGGTTCCAGTGCCGCAGGATGCGCTCCAACTCCTTCGCCACGCTGTCAATCAGGTCCGATGAATGGGCCCCTTCCCGCCGGAGCCCCTTGCTGACGATGGCCACGAAGCGGTCGATGGCCGCCGGCGGCAGCGGCCGTGGGCTCTGGGCCCAGTAGAGCATGCCCTGGACCTGGTCCCGGCAGCTGAGATCCAGGTTGTAGCCGAACTGGAAACCCTTGAGGGCCATGATCAGGGGAAAATAATCGTAGTCCCGGGCCGCGGGCGCCCAGAGGCGCATAAAAGAATACTCGATAACCTCCTTTTTCCGCTGTTCGAACAGGGACAGGTGTTTGCGGTGCTGGATCACGCCGCGCAATTCGTTATTGGCCAGCCGCCGTTCTACGAAGCGCCCCTGTTCATCGCGACCCAGGTCGCCGCCCAGCATCAGCAGGCAGAGATAGTCGTTCAGTTCCGGCCGGACTTCACCCAGGCCGTGCAGTTCGATATTGATATGCAGGCTGTGGGGCTTGATCTCGTCGACAAAATTGATCGTTTCCCGGATAATGGCGTTGGCGATACCCGGGTCGGTGGTCAGGGGCAGGGAATACATCCGGGGATAATCCACCCGCACCAGGGAATATTCGTAGAAACCGCCGAACCGGGTCAGGGTGAACAGCCGCCGGCCGCGCACGTGGGTGTCGACGTACCCTCCCAGCCGCCAGGTGAGATCATCGAGAAAAAAGGCGCTGTAATAGACCATGTTGCGGAAAGGATCATTTTTTTCCGCCCGCCGGCCAAACTTTTCAATGGTGGCGTAGCGCCCCAGGTTGCTGAACTCCATCTCCACCCCCAGCGGCGTACGGCCGGGACGGGCCTGCTGCCGGCAAGCGGTGATGTCGTCCTCCAGCTGGACCGGGGAAAACACCCGGCGGGCAACGTCGTAGGCCAGCAGGCAATAGGCGTACAGATGCCGTTCTCCCTCCTCGATAACCCGGCCAATCTCCCGGTCCAGGAGGGCGGACCACTGCGACCGGCAGCGGTTCATCCAGCTCATGACGATCAGGTTGACATGGGTGTCGCGAAAACAGCCGGGCGGCGACGGCGGCAGTTGCCGCTGGAAGGTGGTTTTGCACATCTGCACCAGGAAGCCCAGCAGGTAGTGGCGGAAAACCAGCCGCAGGTAGGGAAAGAGGATTTTTTTGTGCCGCCAGGTCAGCCAGTTGATCCGCTGGATCTTGTCCCTCTTCCTGGCGGCCAGGCGGATGTTGTTCCGGAATTTCTGCCGGCTTTGCCGGTCCCGTAAAAAAACAAATCGGCGTTCATAAGTAACGCCGATAAATTCACGCAATACCCGGAGCCGCTCAACCGGGGTCAATTGTCGATACAGGTCGCGATAAGGGGTCGAGAAATAACGGTCAGGAAAGTAGAGGGGCATTACCCATAGTCACCGCGGACATATTTTTCAATTTCTACGCGCGCCATCACCACTGAATCTCTCATCAGTTTATACAAGTCGTCGGCAGAAGTCAAATTTGCCATGTAACCCAGCATGTCGCGGGAAACCGTTTCCATGTCTTCAATCAGCTTGCGGGTGTCAAAAGGGCTGCTGTTGCTCCGCTGCATGTTCTGGTGGTAGGCATCCATGATGGCCAGCAGCCGCTCGGTGTCGTTGACCCCCTTTTCCCGCAGGTCGTAACCATGGGGAAAATCCGGCAGCTTGTCGATTTCATAGACCGGGAAAGCCGCCGGCGGCGCTCCCAGGCTACCGACCGCACTTTTCTCCGCCCCCTTCTCGGCGATCCTGTCCTGGAGCACTTCCTGGAAACCGGCCGCGCCCGGCTGCCGCTCCGCCGCTGGCCGGGTTTTGTCCAGCTGTCCGGCCGTCGTCACCAGCGCCGGATCATTGATTTTGATGCCCATTGAAAACCTCCACGATTTCCGTCAACAGCGACGACAAGGGAATTGACCGCTGCTCCTGGCTTTCCATGTTGCGCAGGATCGCCACCCCCGTTTCCAGCTCCTGATCGCCAACAATCAGCGAGTAGTTCACTTTGTCCCTATCGGCTTTTTTGAGTAAATTCTTGAGTCCTTTTTGGCGGTAATTCAACCGGGCCGGGACACCGGCCCGGGCCAGTTCCTGCCGCAGCGGGAAAAGCCGGTCAATGGCTTTTTCCCCCAGTCCCAGCAAGGCAATGAAAGGCCGGTCGACGGGCAGCTGCCCGCGGTCCACCAGCATGGCCAACCGCTCCAGACCGATGGCAAAACCGATTGCCGGCGTCGACGGGCCGCCCAGTTCCGCCACCAGCCGGTCGTAGCGGCCGCCGGCGGCCACGGCATTCTGGGCCCCCAGGTCGCCGGCCAGAAACTCAAAGGTGGTCCGGGTGTAGTAATCAAGGCCGCGAACCATCATGGGGTCCACCTCGTACTCCAGGCCGACCTCGTCCAGCAGACCGGTAAGGCCGTGAAAATGTCGCCGGCACTCCTCCCCCAGGTAGTCAAGGATCTTTGGCGCCCCGGCCACCACTTCCCGGCAGCCGGGGTGCTTGCAGTCAAGCACCCGAAGTGGGTTGCGTTCCACCCGGCGGTGGCAGTCGGCACAGAGATCCTCCCGCCGGCCGGCGAGGAAATCCTGCAGAGCCCGACGGTAGGCCGGCCGGCACTGCTCGCAGCCGAGCGAGTTGAGGTGCAATTTTGCCGACCTGATATTCATGACATGAAAAAACCGTGCCAACATGACCAGCATTTCGGCATCCTGTCGATGGGAAGCCTCCCCGAACACCTCGGCCCCCAGCTGGTAGAACTGGCGGTAGCGGCCTTTCTGCGGCCTTTCATAGCGAAACATGGGCCCCAGGTAATAAAGTTTGTTGACTTCCCGGACCTTCATCAGCTGGTGCTGCACCAGGGCCCGGACCACCGAGGCGGTGCCTTCCGGCCGCAAAGTCAGACTGCGGCCGGCCCGGTCGGCAAAGGTGTACATCTCTTTCTCAACAATATCGGTATCATCGCCGATGCTGCGGCTGAAAAGCTCGGTGTATTCCAGAATGGGCAGCCGGATTTCCCCGTACCCGTACGCATCCAACAGCCGGCGAAATTCCCCTTCGATGAACTGCCAGACGGCAGTCTCGGGCGGCAGGATGTCGTTAAAACCCTTGATGGCCTGCAGAACCACTTTATTCTCCTTGAAAACCACGATTTTAATTTCAGGACGACGGCTTTTCCGGCAAAATACAGCCGGAAAAAAATGATATCCCAGCCACCGGCAATTGGCAATAGGAAAATTTTGCCCACCGGCGGGCCGGGACCGGCTTCAGGAATCACCGCCCAACGGGCCGGCGGTCGGCAGCCGCAGTTCCAAGAAGCCGTCCTGCCTCAACTGCCACACCCGCCGCCTCGGCCCGGGATTAAGGCCATTTCCAGGCGGCAGCCGGTCCACCACCAGCAATCGCGGACGCCAGCGGGCAACAAGGCCGGCTGGAGGCGGCGGCCGGCGCCCCCAGACGAGCACGTCCACCGGCCCGCCGACAGTCGCCTTATCCTCCCCCGCCAGGGAAGAATCTTCCCGGCCGCCGCCCAAATAGACCAGGACGCCCCGCCCGCAAACCAGCCTGAATCCCGGAGCCAGAACGTCCAGCAGCTGCCGCCACGGCGGCAGGGGCCGGGAGAGGTTGGCCGGCGGCGCCAGGAACTCGACCCGGGCGCCGCCGGGATAATAACGCGTCCGGGCCAGGTCGCTCAATTTGCGCCAGCGGATGCCGAAGCGCCGGGTCAAGGCGTAAAACTCCCGGAACGGCGGGTAGCCGCTCCACAGACCGTTGTACCAGATTTCCCGGACGGCAAAATGGCGCACGAGATAATCCAGGCCGGCCACCGAACCTCGCTGGGGGGCGGTCAGCAGGAGAACGTCGAGGCGGCCGATTTTCCTGGCCCAGCAATAGGGGGCGATCACCTGCCGGGCCAGGGAAAAACGGCTGCGGGCATAGCCGCCGCCGTTCACCAGGATGGTTTCCCCCGCCGGCAGTTCCAGGAGCATCGCCGGCCGGGGACCGCCGACAAAACAGGTAACCTGGCAACGGCCGGGATGATGGCGCTGGTCGTACCACCAGGCCCAGTCAAAGACGGCCGCCGCCAATACCGCCGCCAGGCCCAGCAGCGGCAGGAGGCGGCGCGGCCGCAGCAGCAGCGCCAACAGCAGAAGCAGGAAAAGGTAGTAAAGCAGAATTTCCACCGGCGTCATGGCCGCCGCACTCCAGCGCCACTGGGGCCGCAGGGCCTGCACCCACTGGCAGGCAGCCAGAACCAGCTGCAGCAGCCGGGCATAACCGGCCATCAGCCAGCCGCCCAGCACCGGCAGCGGCAGCAGCAACAAGGCCAGGAAACCGGCCGGGATCAGCAGCAGGGAAAAAACCGGCACCAGCAGCAGATTGCCCAGCAGGCCGAAAGGGGAGAAAAAATGGATCCTGGCAAGCAGCAGGGGAAAAGTTGCCAGCCAGGCGGCCGTTCCCACCAGCAACAGGGTCAGCAGGTTTTTGAGACCGGCATGCCACCAGCGGCCAAGCGGGATTGCCGGTGCCGCGTCCCCGGAAAAACAAGCCGACCAGCAGCCGGACAGCCAGGACAGCAGCCGCCGGTGAGCGCCCATGACCAGCAGGATGGCAGCCACGGCCGCCACCGACAGCTGGAAGGAAAGCTGGAAAAGCGACCCGGGCCAGAGCGTCAGGATGATCAGCACCGCCAGAAGCAGGGCTCCCGGAGGGTCATCGGCAATTTCCAGGAAGATGGCCACCAGAAAAACCGTGGCCATGATTCCGGCCCGCAGGGCCGGCAGCTGCATGCCGGTGAGCAGCACATAGAACCAGCAGGCGGCGATGGCGGGCAGGGCCACGGCCCGCCGCGGACCGGCAGGAAAAAGGCCGGGCAGCAGGAAATTAAGCAGCCAAGTGCCGAGAATAAAGACAAAGCCGGTCACGATCCCCACGTGGAGACCGGAAATGGCCAGCAGGTGAAAAACCCCCAGATCGAGAAACAGCTCTTTCACCGCCGGCGACAGGGCGTCCCTGGTACCCAGCAGCAGGGCCTGCAACAGGCCGCTCAGCTCCCGGTCCGGCACCGCCAAGGCCAGCCGGCCGTACAGCCAGCGACGGCAGCGGTCAATAAAAAAAAGCCCGCCGGCCGGCCGCGGAACAATTATCCGCACCTGCCGCCAGTCCTCCAGGGTGGCAAAATACCAGGGACCGGTCAGCCGGCGGGAAAAATTTCCCGCGGCCAGGAAACGGTTTTTCGGCTGCCGGTAGCGGCGGACAACCGCCTCGATCCGCCGGGGGTCATCGTAGGCCGCCGCCGGCAGCCGCAGGTGGACGGCGGTGCCGGCAGGCAGGGCGGCGGAAAATTCGGCGGGCGGCGCCGCCACTCTGACCTGCAACTGCCAGTACCCGGGATAGCCGCGGGGAAAACCGGCCACCACGGCGGTAAAAACCAGCGGCCGCCGACCGGCGGGGAAGGATCGGTGCATGTGCTCGGCACGCCGGGCCAGACACCGCTCAACCCGCCAGTAGACCTGCGCACCAAGAACCAGGGACAGCAGCAGAAAAATCAGGGAAAACGTTCGCCTGCAGGAGTATGCCGCCGGCCGGCAGGCGGCCCGCCAACTACGGCAAGCCGCCAGGGACAGCAACAGCGCCGCCCCCGGCAGCAGCCACCGCCAGCCGGGAAAACAGACGGTCACCGTAATCACCAGCGCCACCAGGACCGCAGGCAGGATCAGGGGACGATGGGCCAGGGACTTCACCGGGGAATTGGCGGCTTTTTAACGGGGCAGCAGGGCGTCCAGCTGTTCCACCAGCCGCCGGGCCTCGGGGGAAAGATTTTTCGGAATTTTGACTTGGACTTCGACAATCTCGTCGCCGTACTTGTCGGTCTTGCCGATTTTCATCCCCTTGCCCTTGAGACGGAACTTCTGGCCCGGCTGGGTGCCCGGCGGAATGTTCAACACCGCCTTGCCGTCGAAAGTAGGCACATCCACCTTGCCGCCAAGGATGGCGGTGGTCAGCGGCACCTGCACCTGGCAGTGCAGATTGTGCCCTTTCATGGTGAAAATCTCGTGAGGCAGCACCTTGACCCGCAGCAGCAGATCGCCGGGAGGACCGCCGTTGATGCCGGGCTGCCCCTTGCCCTTGACCCGCAACAGCGAGTTGTTGCGAGTGCCGGGGGGGATGCGGACGTTGATTTTCCGTTCGCCGATCTGCAGACGCAGCTGGGTGCCCCTGACAGCCTCGGCGAAGGGAATTTCCACCTCGTAGTTCAAATCCTCACCCTTGATCCGGGCCGCCCGCTGCTGGGTGAAGCCGCCGCCCCCGCCGCCGAAAAGGTCGGAAAAGACATCGGCAAAATCCCCGGAACCGGACGTAAAGGTATAAGTGTGGCCGCCCGGCTGCCCCCCAGGGCGCTTGCCGAAAAGATCGTTGATGTTGAACCCGAAGCCGCCGGCCCCCGGGTGCTGGCCGCTGAAACCGGCGCCGGGATGCTGGAACGTGTCGCCGTAGGTGTCGTACTCCCTTGAATTTTTTCTCGGCGGCGGCGTTGTCCGGGTTCATGTCCGGATGGTACTTGCGGGCCAGCTGGCGAAAGGCCTTTTTTATCTCCTCGGCGGAGGCCTTCTTGTCTACTCCAAGTACAGCGTAATAATCTTTGCTCGCCACGGTTATATCCTTTCCACAAAAAAGATGCCATTCTCTCCTGGCTGCCCCGCCTGGATACAACTATCGTTATCCGCGGCCAATCAGCAGGGAAATAGTGACATCTTCTCTGTAACGTTTTTTATGCTCTAATGCCGGCAAACGATACGGTTTTCAACGCTTGCAGGCACTCGCTTGCCGGTTTTGCCAGAGACTTCAGGAAGCTAAAGCTGCCAAACTCGCCCTCCGGGGCGCCAAAACTGCAACTTCAACGCGGCAGTCGCCAAAAACCACGGCAGCCCGCCATGTCGCCCCTGAAAACCGCGCCGGCCGTTCATGCAGGCCGCCAACCAGACAGTATTGACAACTTTTTGCCTATCCTGATTGTTCGGCCGGCGGCTGCCGGCGTTCCCACCGGTCAACTTACAATATAGTCCGCCCCCCCGCTTTTGTAAAGGGTGCAAACCGCGGAAAGAAAACCCATTGGCAAGGCAAAAAAAAGGAGACGGTGGGCAACCGTCTCCTGACAAGCGAAAAAACCGGCAAAACGGACCGGCGGCTGCTCAGCGGCTCTGCCGCTGTTCCGCCAGGGCCTCCTTGCGGGAAAGCTTGATCTTGCCGGTCCGGTCGATATCGATAACCTTGACCAGCACCTCTTCCCCCTCCTTGACAATGTCGCGGACGTTGCGGACCCGTTCATTGGCCAGCTGAGAGATGTGCAGCAGGCCGTCGGTGCCGGGGAAGATCTCCACGAAAGCCCCGAAGTCCATGATTTTCTGGACCTTGCCAAGATAGACCTTGCCGACCTCGGCCTCCTGGGTCAAGTCGCGGATCATGGCGATGGCCATCGCCGACGCCTTTTCGTCGCTGGAGGCGATGCGGATCTCGCCGCTGTCCTCGATGTCGATCTTGGCGCCGGTCTTCTCGACGATTGCCCGGATATTTTTGCCCCCCGGGCCGATGACGTCGCGGATCTTGTCCTGCTTGATGGTGATGGTCAGGATGCGCGGGGCATAGCTGGAAATATCCTCCCGGGGCTGGGCCATGGTTTTTTCCATGATATCAAGGATATGCAGCCGGCCGGCCTTGGCCTGCCGCAGGGCCTGGCCCATGATTTCCTGGCTGATGCCGGTAATCTTGATATCCATCTGGATGGCGGTAATGCCGTCCCGGGTGCCGGCAACCTTGAAGTCCATGTCGCCGACGTGGTCCTCGTCGCCAAGGATGTCGGAAAGCACGATGAATTCGTCCCCTTCCTTCACCAGGCCCATGGCGATGCCGGCCACCGGGGCCTTGATCGGCACCCCGGCATCCATCAGGGCCAGGGAACTGCCGCAGACGGTGGCCATCGACGAGGAACCGTTGGACTCCAGGACGTCGGACACCACCCGGATGGTGTAAGGAAACTGCTCCGCCGCCGGCAGGACCGGGCTGATGGCCCGTTCGGCCAAAGCCCCGTGGCCGATCTCGCGGCGGCCCGGCCCCCGGAGGAAACGGGCCTCGCCGACGCTGAAGGGCGGGAAATTGTAGTGCAGCATGAAAGTCTTCCAGCTTTCCCCCATCAGGGAATCGATTTTCTGCTCGTCCGACGAGGTCCCCAGGGTGCTGGCCACCAGGGCTTGGGTTTCACCGCGGGTAAAAAGGGCCGAACCGTGCACCCGGGGCAGAAGCCCGACTTCGCACTCGATGGGCCGGATTTCATCGACCTTACGCCCCCCGATCCTGATCTTCTGCTCCCGGATCTGGTTGCGAATCGCCCGGGACAGCTGTTCTTCGAAAACGGCGCCCAGATCATCGGCGGGAATTTCCCGCTCTTCCAGGGCAGCCGCGATCTCGGCCTTGAGCTCGCTGAAATAGTCCCGCCGCTCCAGCTTGTCGCTGATCTCCAGCCCTTGGGGGAAGCGGGTGCCGAACTTCTCCACCACCACGGCCACCAGCTCCTCGTTCGGCTGCGGCGGCGTTACTTCCCGCTTGGCCTTGCCTACCTGGCGCTGCATTTCCAACTGGGCCTCGAGGAACGGCTGCGCCGAGCGGAAGCCCAGATCAAGGGCCTCGAGCAGCACTTCTTCCGGCAGCTCCCGGGCGCCGCCCTCGACCATTACCACCGCCTCCCGGCTGCAGGCCATGATCAGGTCGAGATCGCTGTCCTCCATCTGGTCGACGCCGGGATTGCAGACCAGTTGGCCGTCGATGCGCCCGACCCGGATTCCGGCGATGGGGCCGTTAAAGGGGATGTCGGAGATCATCAGGGCGGCGGAGGCGCCGGTGAGCGCCAGGACATCGGGATTGTGCTGCTGGTCAACCGACAGGACGGTGGCAATCACCTGGGTTTCGCAGGAAAATCCCTTGGGAAACAGCGGCCTGATCGGCCGGTCGATCAAACGCGAGGTCAGGGTCTCGAAAGAACTGGGCCGGCCTTCGCGCTTAAAAAAACCGCCTGGTATTTTACCGGCGGCATAAGCCTTTTCCTGGTAATCCACGGTCAGCGGGAAGAAATCTATGCCTTCCCGGCCCTTGCGCTCGGCTACCGCCGTCACCAGGACGACCGTGTCGCCGGCCCTGACCACCACGGCGCCACTGGCCTGTTTGGCCAGTTTCCCGGTTTCCAGTACTACATCACTCTGGGCAACTTCAATTTTACAAAAACTCATCAACATTCCTATCTCAAAATAGTTACAGCGGTGCCCGGGAACCCTCCCGGGCGAACCACCAGGGAACCGGCGAAACTAGCGACGCAGACCCAAGCTGCTGATCACATCTTTATAACGCTGGTATTCTTTCTTCTTCAGGTAGTCCAACAGGCGCCGGCGCTGGCCAACCAGTTTCAACAGGCCCCGCCGGGAGTGGAAGTCCTTCTTGTGGGTCTTGAAATGCTCGGTCAGGTAGGCAATCCGCTCACTCAGCAAGGCAATCTGCACTTCGGGTGAACCGGTATCGGCCTCGTGCAGCCGGTATTTTTCGATAATTGATTTTTTCCGTTCCGTTTCTAAAGCCATTCTCTTTTTTTCCTCCCAAGATGCTAAATATGGCGCAATAATTTTCACCAGCGAATAGCATACACTCGTGTAAATGTAAAGAATTTATTATAAAAAAACCCGTTTCATCCGCAGCTGGACCCGGTTCTCCTCCCGCGCCAGGGCGGCAATGGCCAGCAGGTTGCCGGCGTCGTCCACCAGCTTGCACAACGTCCCCTCCGGGAGCCGGCCAACGGCCGGCAAATCTTCCCCCGGGAGCGGGGAGCCGGTAGCAATAATCTCCCTCTGTCTCCCGTCGACAACCATGACGGCGGGCATTGCCGGCAGAACCTCGGCCATGGGCAGCAGCTGCCGGCGGCGGGCCGCCCCTTCCAGCCGCTCCAGCTCACCCAGGGAAACCGCCTGTGCCAGCCGGAAGGGACCACTCTGCCGCCGCTGCAGCCCGGTCAGCAGGGCGCCGCAGCCCAGCCGGCGGCCCAGGTCGTGAACCAGCGAACGGACATAGGTCCCCCGGCTGCAGGTCACTTCGAAAGTGACCTTAGGCAGTTCGATTTCCCGCAGAACAAAGGCGTTGACGGTCACCTCCCGGGGCGGCGGCACCACCTGCTGTCCCCGGCGCGCCAGGGAATAAAGCGGCTGCCCCTGGTGCTTGACCGCCGAATAGACCGGCGGCACCTGGAGAATCGTGCCGGTGAACTCGGCGGCCGCGTCCTCCAACTGGCCGCGGCTGAAATGCAGCTCGCCGGCAAAGCGCCGGACGATTTTCCCTTCCCGGTCGTAGGTGTCGGACTCCAGGCCCAGCTGCAACTCGCCGCGATAGACCTTGACCGTCTCATCCAGGAAGGGAATCACCCGGGTGGCCCGTTCCAAAGCCACCGGCAGCACGCCGGTGGCCAGGGGATCCAGGGTGCCGGTATGGCCGGCCTTCCGGCAGCCCAGCAGTCTTTTCACCCTGGTGACCACCTGCTGGGAACTCATGCCGCCGGGCTTGTCAATGACAATGAACCCGGTCATCTAGAGGCCGGCCGCGGCCGCCGTCGCCGCCCCCGGCGGAGCCAGCAGCTGTTCCACCTTCCGGAAAACCAGGGCGATGATCTCCTCGCTGGTCCCCCGCAGATGGCAGCCGGCGGCATTCTTGTGGCCGCCGCCGCCAAATTCCCGGGCCAGGGCCGCCACGTTGACATTGCCCCGGGAACGAAAGCTGAGCTTGAAATACTTCTCCTCCACCTCCCGCAGCAGGAAAGCGACCTCGACGCCGGCAATGGAACGGGGGTAGTTGACCAGCCGGTCGGTGTGTTCGGCGCTGGTGCCGGTGCGGGCGTACATCTCCCGAGTCACCACCACGCAGGCGGCCTTGCCGTCGGGGGCGATTCTCAGGGTCTGCAGCACCAGTCCCAGCAGCTGCAGGCGGCTGACCGGTTCACTCTCGTAAACATGCTGGGCCACCTGCCAGGGATCGACCCCCATTTCGACCATTTTGCCGGCAATGGCAAACGCCCGCGGGCCGGCATTGGCATAATGGAAGGAGCCGGTATCGGTCAGGATGCCGGTATAAATGTTAATGGCCACCCCAAGGTCGAAATCCGGATCCAGGTCGGCCACCACCTCGTAGACCAGTTCGGCCGTGGCGCTGGCCTGGGAATCAACCAGGTTGAGCTCGGCAAAGTGTTCATTCGTCAGGTGGTGGTCGATGCAGGCCAGGCGGCGGTAGCCGGTGAACTGTTCCAGGTCGGCGCCGCTGCGGGCCGGGTCGCTGCAGTCCAGCAGGATCAACAGGTCGAAAGTTTCGCCCTCCGGCAGGCGGTCGCGGAAAATTTCCGCCCCCGGGAGGAAGCGGAACATGTAAGGGACCGGATCCTGGTCATAAACCACCACCCGCTTGCCCAGCTTTTCCAGGGTCGCCGCCAGCGCCAGACAGGAACCGACGGCATCGCCGTCGGGATTGACATGGGTGGCCAGCAGGAAGCTGTCCGCCTGCCGGCAGGCCGCCACCAGGGCGGCAAACTGTTCTTGACATAATGGCATGTTGACACCAGTTTTCAGGAACCCGACAATTCATCCAGCAGCTGATCAATGCGAAAGCCGTGATCCACCGACTGGTCGTAGCGAAAATCGAGCTCCGGTATGCGTTTGAGATGCAGCCGCCGCCCCAGTTCCCGGCGCATGAAGCCGGAGGAACTGCGCAGGCCGGCCTGGGTGTTTTCCCTGTCCAGGGCCGAGCCGTGAACAGTGTAGTAAATCTCCGCCAGGCGCAAGTCGGGACTGACCGCCACGTCGATGATGGTCACGAAGGCGATCCGGGGATCCTTGACTTCCAGCAGCAGCATGGAAGAGATCTCCTTCTTCAACGAATCGGCAACCCGGCGGCAGCGCATGGTCTGGTTTCGCATGACAACCCCACTCCCAACTGAAAACCCGCAAATTTACTGGTCGTGAAAAGCCAGGATCTCCAGGGACGCTTCCCCGACATCCAGGCGGCCGTCGGCCTCGATGAAATCCAGGATCTTGTCCAGTCCCTGGTTGACAAAAGAGCCGTCGTTGGCCACCAGGCAGAGCGACAGCACGGCGCGCTGCCACTCGTCCTGGCCGCCGGTCTCGGCCACGGCCACGTTGAAGCGGTTTTTAAGCCGCTCGATAAGCGATTTGATCACCTTCCGCTTGCCCTTCAGCGAATGATTGTCCGGCAAGTACAAGGTCACCTGGCAGATACCCACGTGCATCGGCAATCCGGAAAGACGGGAACAGCAGGCTCCTACAGGGTCGCCGCCACTTCTTCGGTGGTGTACGCCTCGATCACGTCACCAACCTTGATGTCATTGAACTTCTCGATGCCGATGCCGCACTCGTAGCCGGCTACCACTTCGCGGACATCATCCTTGAAGCGCTTGAGGGAACTGAGCTTGCCCTCGTAGACCACCACGTCGTCCCGCAACAGGCGGACATTGGCCTTGCGGGGAATCTTGCCGTCGGCAACCAGGCAGCCGGCAACGGTGCCCACCTTGGAGATGTTGAAGACCTCCCGCACCTCGGCCCGGCCCAGATAAACTTCCCGCACCTCGGGCTGCAGCAGGCCTTCCATGGCCATCTTGACGTCGTCAATCAAGTCGTAGATGACCGAATACATCCGGATGTCGACCTGCTCCCGCTCCGCCAGCGTCTGGGCCTTCATGTCGGGACGGACGTTGAAGCCGATAATAATGGCGTTGGAGGCCGAGGCCAGCATGACGTCGGCTTCCTTGACGCCGCCCACCGCCTGGTGGATGATGTCGACCTTGACCTTGTCGGTGGAGAGCTTGCGCAGGGACTCGGCAACGGCCTCCAGGGAACCCTGGACGTCGGCCTTGACGATGATGTTGAGCTTCTCCACCTCGCCTTCCTGGATCTGGCCGAAGAGATCTTCCAGGGATATCTTGCTGGTCTTGGAAATCTCCCGCTCCCGGAATTTGTGCTGCCGATGGTCGGCCACTTCCTTGGCAATCTTTTCCGACTTGACAACGTTGAAATCGTCACCGGCCGCCGGCACCCCGGCCAGGCCCAGAATTTCAACCGGCATCGAGGGTCCGGCACTCTCGACCGGCTCTCCCTGGTCGTTGACCAGGGCCCGGATGCGGCCGTGATAGAGGCCGGCAACAATGAAATCGCCCCGCTTGACCGTACCGTCCTTGACCAGGATGGTGGCCACCGGCCCCTTGCCCTTGTCGAGGCGGGACTCGATCACCACTCCCCGGCCGGGCTTGTCGGGATTGGCCTTCAGTTCCAGGATTTCGGCCTGCAGCAGCACCATCTCCAGCAGGGTGTCGATATTGATCCGGTTTTTCGCCGATACTTCCACGAAAATGGTGTCGCCGCCCCAGTCCTCGGGCAGCAGCCCGTGTTCGCTCAGCTGCCTTTTGACCTCGTCCGGGCGGGCATTGTCCTTGTCAATCTTGTTGACCGCCACGATGATCGACACCCCGGCCGCCCGGGCGTGATTGATCGACTCTATCGTCTGGGGCATGACCCCGTCATCGGCGGCCACTACCAGGATAACGATATCGGTCAGGCTGGCGCCCCGTGAACGCATGGCGGTAAAGGCCTCGTGCCCGGGAGTGTCGATGAAGGAGATCCGCCCTTTCGGCAGGCTCACCGAGTAGGCGCCGATGTGCTGGGTGATGCCGCCGGCCTCGCCGTCGGCCACCTGCGTCTGGCGAATGGCATCCAACAGGGAAGTCTTGCCGTGGTCAACGTGGCCCATAACCGTGACGATCGGCGGCCGGGGCTGCAGTTTCTCCTCGGCATCGGGCTGTTCATCAGCCAGCAGTACATCCTCATCGAAAGCCACGTTTTCCACCGAGTGGCCATATTCGGCCGCGATCAAGGTGGCGGTGTCGACATCGATAACCTGGTTGATGGTCGCCATGATGCCCAGCTCCATCAGCTTGCCGATCACCTCGGACGACTTGACGCCCAGCCGCTTGGCCAGGTCGCCGACGGTCACCGCATCGGTGATCTTGACCACCCGCTTGATCTCCTTGGGCGTGGTGATCTCGGTTTTCTGGGTGCCTTTTTTGGCCGCCCGGCTTTTCTTGCCTCGGCCGTAGCGCCCCCGGAAGCCTTCACCGTCGAGATCCAGGTTCTTGATCACCGATTTCTTGTGGGACTGTTTGCGCCGGCGGCCGTCGGCAGCCAACTCGCCCGGCACCTCGCCTTTCTTCTTGCCCTTGCGCCCCTTGCGCTGTTCAGGCTGGGGCGCTGCCGGGGCGCCGATCACCGCCCCAGGGCGCATGACGCCCACGCCGGCCGGCCGGGCACCGCCGGCGGCCGGTCTTCCGGCCCGTCCCGTGGCCGGGGGTTTCCTTTCCAGTTTTTCCAGGTCGACCCGGCCGATGACCCGGGCGCCCTTGAACTTGCCCTTGCCGGCTTTCTCGCCGGGCTCGGCAGCAGCTTTCGCTTCTTCACCGTCGGCAGCCGGCGTTTTCGGAGTGGCAGCCGTCGTCGGCTCCACGACTTCCGCCGCCGCTTCCTCGACCGGTTCCCCGGCCGCCGGCGCCGCTTCCGTGGCCATCGCCTCTTCTTCCGAAGCGGCCGAGGCCGCCGCGGCTGCTTCCCCGGCCTCTTCAACGGCGGGTGCCGGAGCGGGGGACGTTTCCTCGAGGGACACGACTTTGGCAGCCGGAGGCTCGGCGGCGGCAGTTTTCACCGCCTCCGGGGTGGCCGGCGCCGCTTCCGCGGCGGTCGTCGAGGCTGCCGCCTCCGGGGCCGGCTTGGCAGTCTTGCGCCGCCGCCTGACTATCCCGGAACCAACCCGCTT
>JAFDMG010000024.1 GCA_019306045.1 Deltaproteobacteria bacterium
GTAAAGTCGATGGTCTACGAAACCGAGGCCGGCCTCTGCCTGGTGGTGGTCAACGGTAGTCGTCAGGTGAGTGAGACGAAATTGAAAAATGCCCTCGGGGCCCAGTGGCTGCGGCTGGCCGAGGCCGAGACCGTGGACCGGGAATTCGGGGCGCCGCTCGGTTCCCTCGGGCCGCTGGGAGTGAAAGTGCCGGTGCTGGTGGATGCGGCGGTGCCGTTGATGCCGGCAATGGTCTGCGGCGCCAACCGGGAGGGCTTTCATTGCCGGCACGTGGTCTACGGCCGTGATTTCAGCGCCGACCGGGTGCTGGACCTGGTGGAGGTGGTGGCCGGCGATCCCTGTCCCCGGTGCGGAGCGCCGCTGAAAATCGTTCGGGGCATTGAGGTGGGGCACATTTTCAAGCTGGGAACCAAGTACAGCCGGGCCCTGAAAGCGACCTTCCTCGACCGGGAGGGCAAGGAACAGCTGCTGGTGATGGGCTGCTACGGCATCGGCGTCGGGCGGACGGTGGCGGCGGCCATCGAACAGCACCACGACCAGCAGGGGATCATCTTCCCCTGGGCCATCGCGCCTTTCAAGGTGGTGCTGCTGGGCCTCGACAGTAAAAACGAGGAGGTGACCGCCTTTGGCGACCGCCTTTACCGCCAGCTGCGGGAACGCGGCCTTGAAACCCTTTACGACGACCGGGACGAGCGGCCGGGCATCAAGTTCAAGGACGCCGACCTGATCGGAGCGCCATTGCGGATCACCGTCGGCCGCAAGGGGTTTGCCCGCGGCGTCATCGAGGTGCGGGAACGCCGCACCGGCGCCCAGGAGGAAATCCCGGTGGATGACCTGGAGAAGCTGTGGCGGCTGATCGAACGCTTGCGGGACGATGATCAAAGTCTTTCACCTGTATAAAAACTATTTGCCCACGGTGATGGTGCTTCAGGATGTCACTTTTGCCGTGGCCCCGGGAGAATTCGTCTACCTGACCGGCCCCAGCGGGGCCGGCAAAACCACCCTGCTGAAATTGCTGTTTGCCGCCGAGAGGCCGAAGTCGGGCCAGATCCTGTTGGCCGGCCGCAACCTGACCACCTTTTCCCGCCGGCAGATTGCCCACCTGCGGCGCACTATCGGCGTCGTTTTCCAAGATTTCAAACTGATTCCCTACCGCACCGTTTTCGACAACGTCGCCCTGGTGCTGGAGATTCTCGGCCTGCCCCGCAACGAAATCAAGAAAAGGGTCTGGAAGGTCCTGAAGCTGGTGGGCATCGAGCAGAAACTCTACCGCTATCCCCTGGAGCTTTCCGGCGGCGAGCAGCAGCGGGTGGCCATCGCCCGGGCCCTGGTCAATAATCCGCAGATCATTCTCGCCGACGAGCCGACCGGCAACCTGGATTTTGAGATTACCACCGAGATCATGAATATCTTCAACTACGTCAACTCCCAGGGGACGACCATCATGCTGGCCACCCACAACCGGATGCTGCTGGAGAAGTTCAGGAAAAAGGTGCTGACCATTCATCAGGGCCGGGTCGAAGAGTTTTCCTGGACGGCGGCCGCGGAATAATGAAAGCCAACCATATTTTTTACCTGCTGCGGGCCACCTACCAGAACATCCGCCAGCATCTGGTGATCAATTTAATCTCCATTCTCACCATAGCCTTTTCCCTGGTGGTTTTCGGCGCCTATTTTTTCGGCTACCTCAACCTGCAGCAGACCTTGAGCCGCTGGCGGGCCGACATCCAGGTAATTGCCTACCTCAAGGATGACATCAGCCGGCGGCAGCTCCAGCAGCTGGAAACTTTCTGCCGCCGGCAGCCGGAAGTGGCCAAAGTGGTTTATGTCAGCAAAAAGGAAGCCCTGCAGCGCTTCCGGGAGTCGCTGGGCCAGGGCAGCCGCCTGCTGGAGGGGCTGGAGGACAATCCCCTGCCGGCCTCCCTGGAAATCAACCTGCGGGAGGGGGTCAGGGAGCTGCCGGTGATCGAAAAGCTGACCGCCCGGCTGGCCGCCCGGCCGGGGGTGGAGGAGCTGCAGTACGGCCAGCAGTGGATTGCCAAGTTCTATTCGGTGCTCAACCTGTTGAATATTTTTGCCCTCGGCATCACCGGCTTCCTTTTTTTCGTCACCGTGTTCATCGTTTCCAACACCATCAAGCTTTCTTTTTACAGCCGTCGGGAGACCGTCGATATCATGGAGCTGGTGGGCGCCACCCGGTCCTATATCGCCGTTCCCTACCTGCTGGAGAGCCTTTTCCAGGGGGCCGTCGCTTCCCTGGTGGCCCTGGGCATCCTTTACAGCCTCTACTTTTCCCTGGCACAGTGGCTGCAGGAACGCTTCTACTTCCTCCAGGGGGTGGTGGCCGTCAGGTTTTTCCCGCCGCTGGTGCTGGCGGCCTTTATCCTGCTCGGCGTCGGTCTGGGACTGCTGGGCTTCCTGGTGTCCTTCCGATGGCTCCGGGGCAGTTGAACCACCGGCTGGGGTGTGTCCGGCGCGGGCTGCTCTGCCTGATCCTGCTCCTGGCGGTTCTGCAACCGGCGGCGCTGCCGGCCGCCGACGGCGGCGAGGCGGCGGCCAGGAAACTCCGGCAGCTGGAAAAACAGCTGCGCCAGAGCCGCCAGCAGTTGAAAAGGGCCCGGCAGCGGGAGCAGAGCCTGCTGGGAGAACTGGACGTGATCTCCCGCCAGCGCCAGGTGCTGGACCTGGAGCTTTCCCGGCTGCGGCTGCAGGCGGCCGACGTGCACCGGAGCATCCGCCGGCAGCAGCAGCAGCTCCGGCAGCTGGAGAAGAAACTTGCCCGGCAGCGCCAGCTTTTTTACCAGCGTCTCCGGGCCCGCTACAAGATGACGCCGGACTATATCGGCCGGGTTTTCCTGGCCCACCGGGAGATCAACGAGAAAATCAAACAGCTCACCTACCTGAAATATTTCCTCGTCCACGACTACCGGCTGCTGGACAAATATGGCCGCCTGCTGCAGCAGTATCAGCAGCGGCAGCAGGAGCTGGCCGCCCGCCAGCGGCGGCTGGCGGAACTGCAGCGGGAGAAACGCCAGCTCTTGGCCTCCGTGGAAGAAAATATTGCGAAAAAGAACGAGCTGCTGTATAAAATCAAGAACAAAAAAGAACATTACCAGGCATTGACCCGGGAGCTGGAGGCGGCCGCCGGCGAGCTGAAAAAGATCATTGCCAGCCATCGCCGCGGTCCGGTGCCGCGCCGCTCCCTGGCCAAGTACAAGGGCCGTTTGCCGATGCCGGTCAAGGGGGTGGTGGTCAAGTTTTTCGGCCTCCGGGAAGACCGGCGTTTTCATACGGTCACCAGGAACAAGGGCATCGAGATCGAAGCCCCCTTGGCCAGCGCCGTCAAGGCGATTTTCCCCGGCCAGGTGATTTTTTCCAGCTGGCTGAAAGGCTACGGCAACCTGGTGATTGTCGATCACGGCAGCGGCTACTATTCCATCTACGGCCACTTGGCGGAGTTGAAAGTCAAGGTTGACCACCGGGTGCGGCAGCGGGAAGTGATCGGCCTGGTGGGGGAAACCGATTCCATGGTCGGGCCGTCGCTCTACTTCGAGATCCGGAAGCACGGCGTGCCCCTGGACCCGCTCGAATGGGTTTCGCCGATGGAGGAAGGCTGACCGTGCCGGGAGCCTGCCGGTTGCCGGCGCCGGTTCCAAGGGCGAGTTTTTACTATAATTTTTTTCTATCGCAAACTTTCATGATTACCGAGGGAGGAGCCGTTAAATGAGGAAGAGCAAACGCGGGAAATCGTTTCTGCTGGCGGTCGGCCTGCTGGTTTTGTCGCTGGCGGCCCTGCAGGTCATGCTGACGGGCAGCCCGTCGGCAGCCAAGGAAAAGGATATCCCTTACGAAAATATAAAACGCTTCACCGACGCCATGTCGCTGGTGCAGAAATACTACGTTGAGCCGGTGGACAGCAAAAAGCTGGTTTACGGCGCCATCAAGGGGATGCTCAGCGACCTGGATCCCCATTCGTCGTTCATGCCGCCGGAGATGTTCAAAGAGATGCAGGTGGAAACCCAGGGCAGTTTCGGCGGCCTGGGAATCGAAATCACCATCCGGGACGGCATTCTCACCGTGGTGTCGCCCATCGAGGACACGCCGGCCTACCGGGCCGGGGTCAAGGCCGGGGACCGGATTATCAAGATCAACGGCGAGTTGACCAAGGACATGACCCTGATGGAGGCGGTCAAGAAAATGCGCGGCCCCAAGGGGACCAAAATCACCATTTCCATCATGCGGGAAGGGCTGACCGAGTTGAAGGATATCCACATCGTGCGGGATATCATCCATATCGTCAGCGTCAAGACTAAAATGCTGCGGGACGGCATCGGCTATCTCCGCCTGACCCAGTTCCAGGAGCGGACGGCCGGCGACATGGTGGAAAAAGTGGCAGCCCTGCAGAAGAAAGGGCCGTTGAAGGGCCTGGTCCTCGACCTGCGCAACAACCCCGGCGGGCTGCTGAACCAGGCGGTCAGGGTTTCGGATTTCTTCCTCAAGGAAGGGCTGATCGTCTACACCGACGGCCGGCGCAAGGATCAGAACATGAAGTATTACGCCCATGACGACGGTTTCGAAGGCGACTACCCGGTGGTGGTACTCATCAACGGCGGCAGCGCCAGTGCTTCCGAGATCGTTGCCGGGGCGCTGCAGGACCACCATCGGGCGGTGGTCATGGGCACCCAGAGCTTCGGCAAGGGCTCGGTGCAGACCATCATCCCCCTGGACGACGGCTCTGCCATCCGCCTGACCACCTCTCTTTACTATACCCCCAGCGGCCGTTCCATCCAGGCCAAGGGGATCACTCCCGACATCACCGTCGAAGAGGGGGTGCTGGTGAAAAAGCCGGACAAGAAATCAGCGTTTTTCCACCGCCTGAAAGAAAAAGATCTCAAGGGGCATTTCGAAAATGCCGGCGACGGCAAGGTCAAGAAGGCGCCGGCCGGCAAACAGGAAGACGGTCAAGGCAAGGGCAAAAAGGATAAAGACGGCCAGGCTGCCGAAGCAGAGATCAAGGATGTCCAGCTGGAGCGGGCGGTGGAGCTGTTGCAGGGCTGGCAAGTGTTCAACCGGCTGCAGCAGCCGGCCGCCAAATGATACGCCGCCGGTTTTGAGGCGGAGATGACCGGGCCGACGCGGGGATGAATTCAGGTGAAAGGTAAGCAAGCGAGACCCAGGGGCCTGCGATGGTGGCTGGCAGTCGGGTCGATCCTGGTTTCCTTGCTGTTGCTGCTGATTTTCGCCCTGGTGGCCGGCCGCCGGCCGGCCCGGGTGGCGACGCCCTCCGGCCGGGAGGGAAAACCGGCCGCCGGCCGGCCGGCCGACTACCAGGCGGGAGAAGAATTCCCCCTGCCGGTGGGCGACTGGCTGCAGCAATTTTTTCCGGTGGCCAAAATCCGCCAGGCCGTGGAATGGGTGCGCGAGGGCAGCCACCGCTGGCTGTTGCGCCGTTGGGAAGTGACCTATCACGACCCGGCCAGAATGGCACAGCTGGCCGCCGTCTGCCGGCGGGCGGCGGCTAAATTGCCGCCCGGCTACCAGCTGCTTTCCCACGTCGACCAGGAAAAAACCTATTTTTTTCTTCTCCTTTACCGCGGCCGGCTGATCGGCACCCTGAAATTCAGCTACCAGGAGCCGGTGCGGGTGCAGGCCCCGGCCCGGAAAATCCGTCCCCGGGTGGCGATCATCATCGACGACATGGGCATGAACCTCGAGATTGCCCGCCAGTTTGCCGCCCTGCCCCAAGCCCTTACCTTTTCCGTTTTTCCCTATGCCCCCCACGCCCGGGAAGTGGCGGCCCTGCTGCGCTCCCATGGCAAGCAGGTAATGCTCCACGTGCCGATGGAGCCCCACGGCTATCCCGACGTCGATCCGGGACCGGGGGCGCTTTTTGTCCGCATGAGCGACCGGCAGCTGCTGCGGCAGTTCCAGGCCGACCTCGAACAGGTGCCCGGCATCGTCGGCCTCAACAACCACATGGGCTCCCGGTTGACCGAGGACCGGCGATCGATGGCCGCCATCATGCGCTATCTGCAGGGAAAAGATTTCTTTTTCATCGACAGCCGGACCTCGGCGGCCACGGTGGCCTACGAGGAGGCGGTGCGCTTCGGGGTGCCGGCCGGCAAGCGGGATGTTTTTCTGGACAATATCAAAAATGAACAGTATATCCTCAAGCAAGTGGAAAAATTGCTGGAGATCGCCCTAGTGGCCAAGCACGCGGTCGGCATCGGGCATCCCTACCCGGAAACCGTCGCCGCCCTGCGGCGGTTGTCGACCTTGAAAAACCTGGCCCGGACCGAGATCGTCCCGGTAAGCGAAATTGTTCACCGTTAGCCAACTGAATGCCAAGGTGTTTTGCTGATGATTAAAGGCATGCTCTTTCCCTTCCTCGGCGGCCTGGGACTTTTTCTCTACGGCATGAAAATCATGTCCGAGGGGCTGCAGAAAGCGGCCGGCGACCGGCTGCGCAAAATCCTGGAGAAACTGACCACCAACCGGATTGTCGCTTTCCTGGTCGGCATCGGGGTGACGGCGGTGATCCAGAGCAGCAGCGCCACCACGGTGATGGTGGTCGGCTTCGTCAATGCCGGCCTGATGAACCTGCTGCAGGCCATCGGGGTCATCCTGGGGGCCAACATCGGGACGACGGTCACCGCCCAGATGATCGCCTTCAAGATCCACCATTACGCCCTGCCGATTCTCGGGGTCGGGGTGGGCCTGCGCATGTTCAGCAAAAGCCGCCGCTGGCAGTACTACGGCGAGATCATGATCGGCTTCGGCATGCTCTTTTACGGCCTGACGGTGATGAAGGACGGCCTCAGCGTGCTGAAAACCCAGCCGTTCTTCCAGAAGGCGTTCATCTCCTTTTCCCGCAATCCCCTGTTGGCGGTGATGGCTGGAGCCCTGCTGACCATGGTTCTCCAGAGCAGCAGCGCCACCGTGGGCATCACCATGACCCTGGCTTCGAGCGGGGCCCTGACCATGGCCGGCGGCGTCGGCCTGGTGCTGGGGGAGAACATCGGCACTACCATCACCGCCCTGCTGGCCAGTATCGGCACCAACGTGGCCGCCAAGCGGGCCGCCCGGGCCCACATGATTTTCAACGTCCTCGGGGTGACCTATATTCTCCTGCTGTTCCCCCTCTACATCCGTTTTGTCGACTACCTGACCCCGGGAAATCCCGATATGATCATTCAGACGGCCCAGCAGGCGGCCATGTACGGCATGTCGATCGGCGACAAGCCCTTCATCGCCCGCCACCTGGCCAATGCCCACACGATTTTCAACGTCGTCAACTGCCTGGTTTTCCTGCCGTTCATGGGCATCCTCGCCAAGGTCAGCACCTGGATGGTCCCCAGCCGGGACGAGGAGGAGACGGAATACCATCTCCTCTACCTGGACAACCGGGTGGTGGACACCCCTTCGCTGGCCATCTCCCAGGCCCGCAAGGAGGCCATTCGCATGGCCCAGCTGGCCCGCAAGATGTTTCGCCAGACCATGGAATGTTTCCACCATTATTCACCCGAGCTGGCGGAAAAGGTCTACCGGCGGGAAAACGTGGTGGATATGCTGCAAAAAGAGATCACCGATTTCCTGGTGGCTCTCAGCCCCCACTCCCTGACCCAGGAGTTTTCTCGGGAAGTCACTTCGATCATGTACATGGTCAACAACATTGAGCGCATCGGCGACCATGCCGAAAACCTGATCAAACTGGTGGAACGCCGCCACGATTCCCGGGTGCAGTTCAGCGACGAGGCGGTCCAGGAGATCAAGGACCTGGCTGACAAGGTGATGGAGTTTCTCGACTTTGTCTGCCGGGCCCTCAGTGAAGGCGGCGAGCCTCAGCAGTTGATGGCCGAGGCCAAGCGTTATGAGACGATCATCAACAACCTGGAAGACCGTTACCGCAACGGCCACATCAAGCGGCTCAACGAAGGCTGCTGCAGCGTCAACGCCGGCCTGATTTTTATCGACATGCTGACCAACTTTGAAAAAATCGGCGATCATTGCTACAATATGGCCGAATCGATCGCCGGGGTGAAATAACTTGAGCGTTTCCCGGGTGGCGGCGATCGACGCCGGCACCAATACCTTCCGCCTGCTGGTCGCCGACAGCCCGGAGACCGTGCTGGCGCCGCGGTGCAAGGAACAGGAGATCCCCCGCCTGGGGGAAGGGTTTGCGCCGCACGGCCGGCTGCAGGAAGCGGCCATGGCGCGGGGCCTGGCGGTCATGGCCCGCTTTGCCGCCCGGCTGGCCGCCTGCCGGCCGCTCCGGGTCAGGGCGGTGGCCACCAGCGTGGTCCGGGAAGCCGCCAACGGCGGGGAATTCATCGCCCGGGTGCGCCGGGAGACCGGCATCCCCCTGGAGGTTATCGACGGCGAGGAAGAAGCCTCCCTCACCGCCCTGGGAGTGTGGCGGAGCCTGCCCCCGACCGGGGGGCCGCTTTTCCTGTTTGACATTGGCGGCGGCAGCACGGAGTTTACCTACCTGGCCGCCGACGGCCGCCGGTGTTTTTCCCGCAGCTGTCCTTTCGGGGTGGTGAAGCTGACCGAACAGTACCTGGTGGATGATCCGCCTGCCGCGGCCGCGGCCCGGCAGCTGACGGCCGCCGTCGATCTTTATCTTGACCAGCTTTTCAGCTCTTTGGCGGCAGCGGGGCTTTATCCTTTTGCCCGGGAGGTGACCCTGGTGGGCTCCGCCGGGACGATGACCACTTTTGCCGCCGTTGACCAGGAGCTGGCGGTTTATGAACCGGCCCGGGTGCACGGCTGCCGGCTGAGCCGGGAGCGGCTGGCAGTGCTGCATGAACGCCTGTGGCGCCTGCCCCGCCCGGCCCGGGCGCGGGTACCCGGCCTCGAACCCGGCCGGGCCGACGTCATCCTCGCCGGGGGGTTGATTGCCCTGCGGATCATGGACCGGGCCGGCTTTTCCCGGGTGACGGTCAGTGACTGCTCCCTGCTGGAAGGGATCGCTTTTTCCCTTTTCGGGGCCGGAGAACCGCCGTCTGCCTGCATGTGAATATGGTTGTTGATATAGGTAATATACGCAAACAGCTAGTCGTCAGCCGGCCCGGATTCCTGGCCGGTATCCTGTTGCTGGGAATGATCTGCTCCTGGCTGCTGCTGGCCGGTCCCGCGGCGGCCGGCCAGGAGGATGAGCTGGCGTACCGGCAGGCGAAAAAACATTACAACGCCTTCAATGCCGATCGGCGCCTGTGGGCCAAGCGCAAAAACTGGACCCGGCTGATCAGCGAATTCAAGGCCGTCCAGCGCCGTTATCCCGGCAGCAAGCGGGCCGACGACGCCCTTTTCCTCGCCGCCCGCCTCTATTCTTCCCTGCACAATTATTCCGGCTGGCGGGCGGACCTGGAGAAAGCCGCCGGCCTCTATCAACAGCTGCTTGACAAATACCCCCGCAGTCACCTGGCCGACGACGCCCTTTATCACCTGGGGATGATCGAGAGCCAGCTGGGGCACCCGGAGAAGGCCAAGGCCCTTTACCGGCGGGTGATTCAGGATTTCCCGGACGGCGACATGGCGGCCAAGGCGAAAAAACGGCTGGTGGCCGCGGCGGTGAAGGCGAGCGGGAGGCGGCAGGCCAATGCCAGCTGTCCGGCGAACAGCAGCGGCAAGGAAGTCTACCAGGCCGGCCGGCCGCGGGCCGGCAGCCGGCTCAAGGGCAAGGCCCAGGTCAAGAACATCCGCTACTGGTCGTCGCCCACCTACACCCGGGTGGTCATCGACCTCAGCCAGGATGTCACCTACACCAAGGGGGTGCTGAAACACGAGAAGGACCGGAAAAAGATCAAGTCGGTCTATCTCGACTTGCATAATTCCTACTACCTGGGCAACAATCTTTCGATGCTGGTCAATGACGGCATCCTGAAGAAGATCAAGGTGGCCCAGTACAACAAGCAGACTGTCCGGGCGGTCATCTATCTGGATTCGGTGGAGGACTACAAGATCTTCGCCCTCAGCAGTCCGTCGCGGATCGTTATCGATGTCATCGGCGACCGGAGGCAGGCCAAAACCACGGCCAGGCGGCCCCGGAATGGGGGCGCGAAAAGTAAAAAAGCCACCGGCACCCTTTCTTTGGCCCAGCAGCTGGGCCTGGGAATCGGTACGATTGTCATCGATGCCGGCCACGGGGGGCGGGACCCGGGTGCCATCGGTCCCCACCGGTTGCGGGAAAAGGATGTCGTGCTGGACATTGCCAAGCGCCTGCGGAAGAGATTGCAGGAACTGCTGCACTGTAAAGTTATCATGACCCGGGACCATGACTGTTTTATCCCCCTGGAGGGCAGGACGGTGATTGCCAACACCAAGCATGCCGATCTTTTTGTCTCCATCCACGCCAATGCCAGCCGCAACCGCCGGGCCCAGGGGGTGGAGACCTACTTCCTCAACCTGGCGACCGACAAGGAAGCCATGGAGCTGGCGGCGCGGGAAAACGCCACCTCCACCAAGAAGATCAGCGACCTGCAGCTGATCCTCAACGACCTGATGCGCAATTCGAAAATCAATGAGTCCAGCCGGCTGGCCCGGACCGTTCAGGACAACCTGGTGGCCAATTTGCGGCGCAACTACCGGAACGTCAAGAACCTGGGAGTCAAGCAGGCGCCGTTCTACGTGCTGCTTGGGGCCCAGATGCCCAGCATCCTGGTGGAAACCTCTTTCATTTCCAACCAGATGGAGGAAAAGCGGCTGCAGTCGCCGGCCTACCGGCAGCAGATCGCCGACGGCATCGCCGCCGGCATCAAGGTTTACGTCGACGAGACCAAGATGGCTCTGGCCAGGCCGTGAACCGCCGGAGCTGCTGGCCGCCGCCATTGAAGCAACCATCAACCGATTGGGGGCAAGAAGATAATGAGTGATCGCAAACATGTCAAACGCGGCTTGTGGAACCACTTGATGAACAGCGGAGTCGAGATGGGTCTGGCCAGCATCATCTACGAGGTGGGCGTGGCTTCCAAGTACATCAACCACGCCATGCGGACCGGCGACCTCGGCCTGGCGGGAACCAGCAACCTTTACGGCGAGGAACAGCTGGCCCTCGACGTCCTGGCCGATGAAATCATCAAGGACCGTCTGGATCATACCGGCCGCGTGCGCAAGATTATTTCCGAGGAGCAGAGCGAGATCATCATTTTCGAGCGTTCCGGCCGTCTGCGGCAGTATTCGGTCTGCTACGATCCCCTGGACGGCTCCTCCCTGGTGGATGTCAACCTGGCGGTGGGCACCATCGTTTCCATCTATGCCGGCGACGATCCCCTGCAGCCCGGCCGCAACCAGGTGGGGGCCATGTACGTCGTTTACGGGCCGCGGACAACGCTGGTCTACTCGGTGGGCAAGGGGGTTTTCGAGTTTACCCTCAACAGCCTGGGGGAATTTACCCTGAGCCGCGAAGGGATTATCCTCAAAGAGAAAGGCAACCTTTACAGCCCCGGCGGTCTGCGGCAGGAATACCTGCCCCAGCACGAAAAGTTCATTGCCACCCTGGAGGAGAAAGGCTACAAACTGCGCTACAGCGGCGGCTTCGTGCCCGATATCAACCAGATTCTGCTGAAAGGGCAGGGCATTTTTACTTACCCGGCCACCACCGGCAACCTGCACGGCAAGCTGCGCCTGCTTTTTGAACTCAACCCCATGGCCTACCTGATCGAACAGGCGGGCGGGGCGGCTAGTACCGGCCTGATGCCGATTCTCGATGTGGTGCCGGAACACCTGGACCACCGCTGTCCGATCTATATCGGCTGCCGCGAGGAAGTGGCCCTGGCGGAAAAATTTCTTGCTATCCCGGTATAGGGTTTTGTCCCTTGCCAAAACCTTCAGGCCGCCCCGGCGCAGTTGACGATTCCCGGGATATTCTGACGAGGAGTGACGATCATATGGACGAGAAAATTCCCTTCTCCCTGACTTTCGACGATGTACTGCTGCAGCCCAGCTATTCCGACATTCTTCCCCACGAGACCGATGTCAGTACCTGGCTGACCCGGGAGATCAAGCTCAACATTCCCCTGCTGAGTGCCGCCATGGATACGGTTACCGAAGCCCAGACGGCCATCTGCCTGGCCCGCGAGGGGGGGATCGGCATCATTCACAAGAACATGTCGGTGAAATCCCAGGCCTTGGAGGTGGACAAGGTCAAGAAGTCGGAAAGCGGCATGATTGTTGACCCGATCACCATGCACCCGGAGCAGAAAGTGCACGAAGTACTGGAGATCATGCGCAAATACCGCATTTCCGGGGTGCCGATCGTCGACGGTGAGCAGCTGGTGGGCATCGTTACCAACCGGGACCTCCGCTTCGAGACCCGGATGGACCGCAGCCTGCGGGAGGTGATGACCAAGGACAACCTGGTGACCGTGCCGGTGGGCACCAGCATGGAGGAGGCCAAGGTCCTGCTCCACGAAAACCGGATTGAAAAGCTGCTGGTGGTCGACGACCAGGGCCGTCTGCAGGGGCTGATCACCATCAAGGACATTGAAAAGACCCGGAAATACCCCAATTCCTGCAAGGATGAACTGGGCCGCCTGCGGGTCGGGGCGGCGGTGGGGGTGGCTGGCGACCGGGAGGCCCGCATCGAGGCCCTGCTGGCCGCCGGTGCCGATGTCATCGTTATTGACACCGCCCACGGGCACAGCAAGGGGGTCATCGAAGCCGCCCGGGACACCAAGAAAAATTTCTCCTGCCAGCTGGTGGTCGGCAACGTGGCCACCGCCGAGGCCACGGAAAAATTGATCGAGGCCGGGGCGGACGCGGTCAAGATCGGCATCGGGCCGGGTTCCATCTGCACCACCCGGGTGGTGGCCGGTGTCGGGGTGCCCCAGATCAGTGCCCTGATGGCCTGCCGAGAGGTGGCCGACCGCCTGGATATACCCCTGATCGCCGACGGCGGGGTGAAATTTTCCGGCGACATCGTCAAGGCCCTGGCCGCCGGGGCCCACTCGGTAATGATCGGCTCCCTGTTTGCCGGCACCGAGGAGAGCCCGGGAGAGACCATTCTCTACCAGGGGCGCAGCTACAAGCTGTACCGGGGGATGGGGTCCCTGGGAGCCATGCGCTCCGGCAGCAAGGACCGCTATTTCCAGGAGGACGTCGATGCCGCCAAGCTGGTGCCGGAAGGGATCGAGGGCCGGGTTCCCTACAAGGGGCCCCTGTCGTCCAGCATTTTCCAGCTCATCGGCGGCCTGCGGGCCGGGATGGGCTACGTCGGCTGTCGCAACATCACCGAGCTGCGCACCCGGGCCCGGATGGTGCGCATCACCCAGGCCGGTCTCCGGGAAAGCCACGTCCACGACGTGATTAT
>JAFDMG010000199.1 GCA_019306045.1 Deltaproteobacteria bacterium
AGCCGTTGATGAAACTCGCCGCCGGTCACCGGCCAGGAAGCGCTCAGGGCTTCCCGGGTCCGCCGGAGGACGGCCGCCGGCGTCTCTCCGTCCCGTCCCGCCAGATCGGCGGCCAGCCGGGTGATCTCCCGCAGCCGGTTGCGGTTGAGCGTCAGCTCCTCCGCCAGAGCCAGCAGCTCCCGCCGGTCGGCGGCCAGCCAGTCGGCCAGCAGGTCAACGGTTTCCCCGTCCAGCAGGCCGGCGGCCAGCCGGCGGCGGACCTCGTCTTCCATGGCGGCGATCACCCGGCAGCGCCGGAGGAACTTCGCTTTCGGCGGCAGACCCAGGACGCCGAGGATCTCGTCCCCCAGTGCCGCCGCCGGCAGCAGTTTTTCGAGAACGGTGAAAATGTCGGCAGCCTCCACCGGGTTGAACTGCCGGTGGCCGGCATTCTCCCACAAGGCATGAAGGCAGAGCGCGGCCGGATCGGCGTCGACCGCCAGCCAGGCTTCGATCTTGCCGGCGGCGGTTCCCCGGACCTGCCGGAGCGCTTCCAGGCGGCGGCGGCCGCAGACAATCACCAGGCCGGCGGCACCGGCGGCCAGCAGGGGCGGCTGCACCACCCCCTCCCGGACCACCGACTGCCGCAGCCGCCCGTCGTCACGGCCGTAGGAAAAGGGATACTGCCGGTCGGTAAAATCGATTTCCGCCAGGGAACAGCTGATGGACTCTTGTCTAAATCCGGAAAAAGCCATATAAGGAAAAATCTCCACCCGGGGACAACAGGCAACGGCCGGAAGCGGCAAAAACCAGCGGCCGACCACCCCGGATATAGCATAGCAACCCTCTAATCACAAGCCGTTTCATGGACCTGGAAACCCGCCTGCGCCGGCGGCTGCAACGGATGTACGACCAGGCCGCCGCCTGCGACGCCGGCCTCCTGAGCCCGGTCAACCTGCCCCGGGGGCGGGCGCTGCTGCTTGACCTTGGCTACCCGGAAGCGGCCATCGCCCGGTTGCCGGCCTGGCTGCTGGCCAAGGCTTTTCCCTGCGGCAATCCCCTGCCGGCCATCGCCGCCCTCCGTCCCCGGCCGGCAAGCATCCTCGACCTGGGCTGCGGCTGCGGCCTGGACGCCTGCCTGCTGGCCAGTGAATGGCGGGAAAACGGGAAAATCACGGCCCTGGACCTCAGCGGCCGGCTGCTGTCCAGCGGCCGGCAGGCGGCCCGGGAACTCGGGCTCGCCCGGCTGGCGTTCGTCCAGGGAGACGCCGGCCGGCTGCCCTTCCGGCGGTCGGCCTTCGACCTGGTGACCATGAACGGCTCTTTCAACGTTATCGTCGACAAGGAGGGTTTTCTCCGGCAGCTGGCGACCCGGCTGACGCCCGGCGGCCGCCTGCTGATCAACGACCTGCTGCTGGTCGAACCGCTGCCGCCGGGTTTCGTCGACGAGCCGGACAACTGGGCCTGGAACATCGCCGGAGCCCTGACAGCGGAGGGATACCGGCAGCTCTGCCGGCGAACGGGTTTTTCCCTGGTCAGCCTGCGGCGGGGGGAACTGATGGCGCCGGTGCAGGCCGCCGAGCTGCTGCTGCGGCGGGCGGACTAGCAGCCTTCCTTTCTCTCCCCCAGGGGCCGGCTGAAACACTGGCCCAGCATTTGGACCGTGTCCACCAGCCAGCGGTCGTCGTCGCGCCGGGGAAAATCGAGGTTGTAATGCAGGCCGCGGCTTTCGTGGCGGTAGAGGGCAGCGGTGATGATGAGATCGGCAATCACGGCAATATTGCGCAGCTCCAGCAGGTCGCTGGACAAAACCTTGTCCCAGTAATACTCCCGGATCTCGTTGAGCAGCATGTTGATGCGGTTTTTGGCCCGCAGCAGTCTTTTTTGCGACCTGACGATGCCCACGTAGCTCCACATCAGGCGGCGGATCTCGTCCCAGTTGTGGGAAATCACCACGTTTTCATCCTTGTCCGTCTTGTGGGTGTAAACCCACTCGGGAAAGGACGGCAGCTCCTCCCGGTCTTCCCGCAGCCGCGCCACCACGTCGCGGGCGGCCCGACTGGCGTAGACCACCGCCTCCAACAGGGAGTTGCTGGCCAGGCGGTTGGCGCCGTGGAGGCCGGTGCAGGCAGCCTCGCCGCCGGCATAGAGGCGCCGCAGGCTGGTGTGGCCGCAGCGGTCGACGTCAATGCCGCCGCAGAGGTAGTGGGCCGCCGGCACCACCGGAATCGGCTCTTTGGTGATGTCGATGCCCAGGCGGTAGCAGGTGGAATAGATCAGCGGGAAGCGGTTCCTGATATAATCCGCTTCCAGGTGGGTGATGTCGAGAAAGACACAGTCGTCGCCGGTGATCTTCATCTCGTTGTCGATCGCCCGGGCAACGATGTCCCGGGGGGCCAGCTCCCGGGCCGGATGGTAGGCGGCCATGAACTCGGTGCCGTCCTGGCGCCGCAGAATCCCCCCTTCGCCCCGCACCGCTTCCGAGATGAGGAAGTTCTTGGTTTTGGGGTGATAGAGGCAGGTGGGGTGGAACTGAATGAACTCCATGTTGGCGATCCTGGCCCCGGCCCGGTAGGCCATGGCGACGCCGTCGCCGGTGGCGATGTCCGGATTGGTGGTGAACAGGTAGACCTTGCCGGCGCCGCCGGTGGCCACCATGGTGTAGCGGGCGATGAATGTGTGTACCACGCCGCTGGTGCAGTCGAGGGCGTAGCCGCCCCAGCAGACGTCGTCCTGCCGGGGCACCCCGAGGTATTTCTCCGCCGTCAGCAGGTCAATGGCGGCCATGTTCTCGAAAATGGTGATATTCTCGTGTTCCTGGCAGTGGCTGACCAGGGCTTTCTCGATTTCCCGGCCGGTCCAGTCGGCGGCGTGGAGAATCCGGCGCATGGAGTGCCCGCCTTCCCGGGTCAGGTCATAGGGAATGCCGGCCGGCTCGCTGGCTTCGGTAAACCTGACCCCCAGCTCAATCAGCTTTTCGATCTGCCGGGGGCCGTCGCGGACCACCATCTCCACCACCTCGCGGCGGCAGAGGCCGGCCCCGGCCGTCATCGTGTCGGCCACGTGGCTTTCATAAGAATCCGCCTGGTCAACGACCGCGGCGATGCCGCCCTGGGCCAGGTTGGTGTTGGAATCTTTTTTCTCCTTTTTGGTGATCACCGCCACCCGGCCGTGGTCGGCCACCTGCAGGGCGTAAAACAGGCCGGCAACGCCGCTGCCGATCACCAGGAAATCGAATCGATGCTCCATCGCCCGCTCCTCGGGAAAAGCCAATAATCATCTACTGTTGCCATTCTAATGCAAACCCGAACCGGGAGCAAGCACAAATCGCCCCCGCTTGCCAAAGCCCGGCAAATATGTTATGA
>JAFDMG010000025.1 GCA_019306045.1 Deltaproteobacteria bacterium
GCGAAAACGCCATTGACTTGATGAAACGGGTCAAAAAGGCCTTCGACCCCAACAACGTGCTCAACCCGGGGAAAATCTTCGATCTTTAGGCTTGTCCAGGCACAGCGGCCGGCTGCACCCCTGGCCCCCAGAAGCCAGGGGATGAATGGTTGGCGGTTAACAGATTGTAATTACTAAACTAAAATCCGCCAACAAACAGCTGAATATCAATAGCTAACAGCTAACGGCTAACGGCTAACGGCTAATAGCTAACAGCAAAGGACCGGAAAAATGAGTTCACCCGTCATCCAATTGACCGACGTCCTGACAGCGGACGAATACCGCACCCTTGATGAACTGGGGCGGCAAGCGGCTGTCTCACTGGCGGCGGTGGCCGCATTGCTGGCCGACAAGTTCGGCCTGCAGGTCACCCTCGACCCGGACATTGTCGCCGGCTTCGCCACCGACAGCTCCAATCTTCCCGGCCATGCCGAGGCCCTCTGCCGCCCGGCCAGCGAGCGGGAATGCGCCGCCGTCATGCGGGCCTGCCAGGCCGCCAAAATTCCCCTGACCATCGCCGCCGGCCGCTCCAACCTCACCGGCAGCGCCACCGCCGAGGGCGGCCTGGTCCTCTCCCTCGACCGGATGACCACGCCGGCGGTGGCCGTTGACCGGGAGAAACGCACGGTGACCGTGCCGGTGGGCATGGTGCTCGAAGACATGCGCAACCTGGTTCTCGAACAGAGCAACGGCGAACTCTACTACCCGGTGGACCCCACCAGCCGGGCCGACGCCTGGATCGGCGGCACCATCGCCTGCAACGCCTCCGGCTTCATTCCCGGCGAGATCGGCGCCACCCGGGAATGGGTCGAGGAACTGAGCTTCCTGCTGCCCGACGGCCGGAAAATCCAGGCCCGCCGGGGCCAGTACCTCTCAAGGAACGGTCTTTTCCAGCTGCAGCACGGCGACCGGATGACCGCCTGGCCGGTGCCCACCTATCCCCGGCCGGCGATCAAAAATGCCAGCGGTCCCTTTTCCGCCGCCGACGGTTCGCTGGACTTCATCGACCTCGTTGTCGGCAGCGAGGGCCTGTTCGGCCTGGTGACCGCCGCCGTTCTGCGGCTGGCACCCCGCCCGGCCGCCTACCTGGACCTCTTTTTCTCCCTGCCGGGGGAAAAGGAAGCACTGCAATTCCAGGACTACCTCTACCGGCACCTGGAGGGCGACTTCGGCCGCCTGGCCGCCCTGGAATATTTCGGCGTCAACTGCCGCCGCTACATGGACCACGAAAACCGGCTCTTCCACGGCGACAACCAGGTGGCCATCTACATCCAGGTGCCCCTGGCCGCCGCCAGCGAACTGGAAACCGCCGTCGAGGAGTGGTTCAACCTGCTGCTGAACTCGGACTGCGGCATCGAAGCGGAAGCGGTCATCCTCCTGGACAACGAACCGATGCGGCGCACCTTCATGGAAGCCCGCCACTCGATGCCGGCCAATGCCCTGGAACTGGTCCAGCAGCGGGGCACTTACACGATCATGACCGACACCGTCGTGCCCCAGGACCAGTTCCCGGCTTTCCTGGAATACGTTCACCAGATTTTAGCCGCCGACGGGATTGACTACCTTTCCTTCGGCCATTTCGGCGACAGCCACCTTCACTTCACTTTGCTGCCGGAAAAAAGCAACCTGGAGCGGGCAACGGCACTGTATGACCGGATCATCGCCAAGTCAGCGGAATTGGGCGGCGTCTACTCCGGCGAGCACGGCACCGGCAAACGGAAAAGGAAGGATTTTCGCCGCTGTTTCAACCAGGAGGCCCTGGAACAGGTCAGGCGCTGCAAGGCGGCGGTTGACCCCGATTTCCTCCTCAACCGGGGCAACGTTTTTCAGCCCTGAGGGCCGCCGTCTTCCGGAGCCTCGACGGGAAAAATCTTGCCGGGATTCATCAGGCCCCGGGGATCCACCAGCTCCTTGATCCGGCGCATCAGCTCCAGGCTGGCGCCGTGTTCCCGGCGCATGAAACACCGCTTGCCGATGCCGACCCCGTGTTCACCGGTGCAGGTTCCCCCGACCTCCACCGCCCGGGCTACGATCCGGTGGTTGACCTCTTCCAGGGCTTGCCACTCCCCGGGCCGGTCGGGATCGCCGACCATCACCACGTGCAGGTTGCCGTCCCCGGCATGGCCGAAAACATAGCCAACCACCCGCAGCTCGTCCACCTGGGCCTGGGCGAAAACCACCATTTCCGGGTAGCGGGAGATGGGCACCGCGGCATCCACGATCAGGGTTTCCCGGCCCGGATGGGCGCGGTGAATGGTTTCCCAGGCCTCGTGCCGGGCCCGCCAGAGGTCAGCCCGCCGTTCCTCCTCCATGCCGAAATGCAGCTCCCCGGCGCCGTACCCCTGGCAAAGTTCGGCCGTCAGCTGCCTGATCTCCCCCAGGGTTGCCTGGCTGACGCCGTGAAACTCGCAGAAAAGCGTCGGCTGCTCCGGCAGGCCCAGGGATTTTTCCCGGTTCATCAACCGGATCAGGTTCGGGGTCAGCAATTCCAGGGCCGCCGGTTCCAGGCCGGAAACGATCAGCGCCGTCACCGCCTGGCTGGCTTTCTCCAGGCTGGGGAAGCCAATGGTCGCCGCCAGGTGATGGGCGGGCAGGCCGGTCAAACGGAGGCTGGCCTCGGTCACCACCCCCAGGGTGCCCTCGGAACCGACGAACAGACGGGTCAGATCGTAGCCGGACGACGACTTCGGCGCCAGGCAGCCGGTGTGGATGATTTCGCCGCCGGGGAGAACGACCGTCAGGCGCATGACATAATCCTTGGTGGCCCCGTAGCGGACCGTCTGGATGCCGGAAGCGTTGTTGGCGATCATGCCGCCGATGGTGGCGTCGGCGCCGGGATCCGGCGGAAAAAACAGCCCGTGCTTCCCCGCCCGGCGGTTGAGGGTTTTGCGGAAAACCCCCGGCTGCACGTCCGCCTGCATGTCCTGGGGGCGAATGGCCAGGATGCGGTTCATGCGGGTAAAATCCATTACCAGCCCGCCGGCCGCCGGCACGGGATTGCCCTCGGTGCTGGTCCCGGCGCCCCAGGGCGTCACCGGCACCCCTTCCTCGTAGCTCCAGCGGAGAATGGCGGCCACCTCGGCGGTGCTCAGGGGCCAGACGACGCCGGCCGGCGGCCGCCCCCGGTGGTAGGAAATGTCGTGCCGGTGGTTTTCCCGCACCGAAACCCCGGCGGAAAACCGCTCCCGCCCCACGATCGCCGCCAGGGCGCTTTTCTGGGCGGCACTGAATTCACTGACAACCTTCATTTTTCTCCCCCTCCAAGGATTGTCGACCTCGATCCCGGCCAATTCTCAACCCGGCCGCCGGCCGGCCCGCCGCGGCCGGCTCAAAGTCAGGAAAATGCCGCCGATGATCATCAGCGCCCCCAGGCCGTGAAACCAGAAAAAGCGTTCACCGAGAAAGACCAGCGCCATGCCGGTGCCGAAAACCGGAATCAGGTGCATGAACAGGCCGGCGCGGTTGGCGCCGATGAGCTCCACCCCGCGGTTGTAACAGAAATAGGAAACCACGGACGGAAAAACGGCCACGTAGACGATGGTCAGCAGGGCCGGCAGGGTCAGGACGAGCCTTTTGACCGCCAGGGTTTCCCACAAATAAAGCGGCACCAGCATCAGGGTGCCGCCGATAAAGGTGAAACCGATAAAACTCAACGGGTGGATCTGGGGACGGCGGCGCAGCAGCGTCGAGTACAGGGCATAGCCGATCACGGCCACCAGGATCAGCAGGTCGCCGCGATTCAGCCCCAGGGAGCGGAGAACGCCGGCATCGCCCCGGGCGATGACCAGCACCGCCCCGGCCAGGGAAAGAACAACCCCCAGCGCCTGCCTGCCGGTTACCCGGTCGCGGAAAAGCAGAAAGGAAAAGAGGATGATCAGCACCGGCATCAGCGACTGGATCAGGAAAGCGTTGATCGCCGTGGTCGAATGGAGGCCGCTGTAAAGCAGGGTGTTGAACATCGCCACCCCGGTCAGGGCCAGCAGCAACAGCAGCGGCAGATGGCGCCGGTCGCGCATGACCGGCCAGTCCCGTTTCATGTGCGGCCAGGCAAATCCGGCAATCAGCAGGGCGGCCCCGGCCCAGCGCCAGAAAGCCAGGGCGACGGGGGGAATGTCGAGGCGCATGTAGCGGCCAAGGACGCTGTTGACCGCCCAGAAGAAAACCGCCGCCGTCAGCAGCAGGTAGGGGGAGCGGTAAAGGCGGGTTAACAAACTTTCCACGGCTTTTTCCTGGCCGGCCATTCCCGGCAGCGGACTCGCCCTCCCCCGCCGCCGCGGGAAAACGCCGCCGCCCGGAGTTGCGTCCCGGACGGGCGGTCCCTTTCGGTCCACACCGACGCCGCGGCCGGCGGCAAAATGGCCTTATTTAGCCACGTCCATTTTCCGTTTTTCCAGGTACAGCTTGCGCAGGAATTCGTACTCGAACGGCGACCCGGACTGGTAGTAGCGGAAAGGTATCCGGTGCCGGGTGTCGACCGCCTCGGTGAGGTCGATGCCGGTGCGCACTTTCGACTTGTGGTCCACGTCGTCAAGGGCCCAGTCCAGCTCGGCGCTGCGCAGGAACGAATCCACTGCCAGGCCGCCGGCGTCCCGCAGGGACGAAGGCCCGAAAATCGGCAGCACCAGGTACGGTCCGGCCCCGAGGCCGTAAAATCCCAGGGTCTGGCCGAAATCCTCCCGCCTTTCCTTCAAGCCCCAGTCGGTGGCCAGGTCATACATGCCCCCGAGGCCGACGGTGGTGTTGATCACCAGGCGGCCGGTGGTGTCCACCGCCCGCTGGATCTTGAGCTGCAGTAAATTGTTAAACAGGTTGCGCAGCTCGGCAAAGTTCTTGAAAATGCCGGAGATCCGGTCCTCGACGTAATCCGGCAGCACCCATTCGTAAACGCTGACCACCGGCAGAAAAACATACTTGTCGAAATAATAGTTGAAAATGTACATGCCGCGGTTGAAGCGCTCCCAGGGATCATAGGCCTCCACGGAATAGTCAACGTCGTCATGCACGTACTGGCTCACCGGTTTTTTGGCCGGCACGATCGGCTGCGTGGGGTCCCGGCGGACCTGCTGGCCGCCGCAGCCGGCCAGCAGCACCAGCAAAAGAAGCAACAACAAGGCATTTCTTACCATTTTCCGTTTTTCTGTCTTCATTACTGCCGCCCCTGTTCATCTTTGAGAAAATTGATCATGTATTCGACATTGTCCCGGTAGCCGAGGTTGCCGCAGTGGCCGCCGCGGGGATAGATCCGCGCCCGGTCGCCGAAAACCTCCTTGAAATAAGCGGTGTCACCCGGCGCCAGGATGAAATCGTCGGCGTTGGTCACCAGGCCGATCTTCTGGCTGTGGCGCAGGTAGTCTTCGATGGATCGCAGGCTGCTGCGGGCGACAAACTTCTCGAAAGTGAGGCCGGGCTCCTTTGCCTTGAAAGCCGGGTAGAGGAGGTCGCGGGCGTAGGCGGCAAAGGAATCGGTCCGGGAAAGGTGAAGGTTTTTCGGCACCAGGTAGCCGCTGTCGGTCATCACGTCGGCGGTGAAAAGCATGTTGGCCAGAGAGATCCGGAAAGCGAAGCCGATCAGCGCCTTGCCTTCCTGGTCGTTGGGAATGATCTCGCTGTAGGCATGGTAGAAAAAATCGCCCGACAGGTCGACGAAGTCACCCTGGACGTACGACTTGGTGACGCTGTTGATCAACTTGCGGTAGAAGTCGTCGAAATGATCGAGGCCGCCGGGGATGTTGTCGGCCAGCATCCGGTCCATTTTCACTGCCGAATCATAAATGTTCAGGGCCGGGTTGATCATCAGGACCTTGCGGAAATTAAAAAATTTCTCTTTTTCGTCCAGCTGGGCCACGAAGGCTGCCTCGCTGCCGCCGAGGCTGTAGCCGGTGAGGTAAAAATCGCTGCAGAGGTCCTTCCGCCGGTTCTCCTGCCACATCTTTTTCATGACCCGGTAGAGGTCGGCGGCATCGGTGCGGATATCCCCCGGCAGGCTCCCCTCGGAAGCAGAGACAATGAAATTGGGGTGGGTGGGCGAACTGATGGAGACCACGTGAAAACCGGCCTGGTAAAAAATTTTCTGCATCAGTTTCATCTTGGCGGAGTCGTAACCCGCCCCGGTGCCGGCAATCATGAAAATGAGCGGCGCCTTTTTCTTGTGGTAGGCAACGGCAAACCGCAACTCGCGGCTGTACCAGAAGACATCCGGTACCTGGCGGTCGGGAAAAATTTCAATCGTCTGGTACTGCTTGGCCCGGATGCTTTTCGGCAAGGGAGGCCGGCAGGATGCCGGCGTTCCCAGGATGGTCGCCTTGATGGGATCGGCAATCGGGTAATCGTAAGTTTTTGCCTGGAAAAAGCCGGCCAGGGCGAGGCCGGCCAGCACCGGCAACAAAATTCCGGCCAGGAGAAAAGGCCGCCAAAAATTCTTCCAGCTCGACATGGTCACCTCGTCACCGCGAAACAGGTTTTTTTCATTGTTGTTTTTTCCCCGGTCCTGTGTTAAACATGATTTTATTTATTCAGTTACACTAATTTACCCTGACTGTCCAGCAAAATTGCGCCGGGAATGAATTCTCCCCCGCCGCGATTTTTTCCGGAATTCCCATTTACAAGCTAGACATTCTCTAGTATAAAATTCGGGTTATTTTCAAGTCATAAATTATAGAGAAAATTTTTGCTGCCCGTGGAGAGTCGCTCCCGGCGCCGCTGTCCCAGGAGGTAACATGAAAACAACCATCGAAACCGGGAAAAGTTTTTTTTCACGGCCTTGCCTGCTCGGCGTGGCGCTGGCCGCCGCCCTGCTCCTTTTTGCCGGCGGCTGCCGCCAGGAAAAAGTCGAAAAGAAAGTAGAGGTGCTCCGGCCGGTCAAACTGATGACCATCAAGGACAGCCAGGCCGCCCTGACCCAGGGCTTCCCCGGCACGGTCCGGGCCGCCAGGCGGGCGGTGCTTTCCTTCAAGGTTTCCGGGCCCCTGGTGCAGCTGCCGGTGGAAGAAGGCCGGGAAGTGGAAAAAGGCGCCCTGATTGCCCAGATTGACAAGCGGGATTTCCAGACCGCCGTCAACGCCGCCATGGCCAGGTTCAAGGAAGCCGAACAGCAGTTCCGCCGCTACAAGGAGCTGTACGCCAAGAACCAGGTCTCCAAGGCCGAGTTCGACCGCTACCAGGCCGCCAGGGACATGGCCAAGGCCAAGCTGGAGGATGCCGCCAACGCCCTTTGCGACACCACCCTGCGGGCGCCGTTTGCCGGCGTCATTGCCAAGCGCTACGTGGAAAACTACTACAAGGTCCAGGCCAAGGAGCCGATCGTCGATCTGCAGGACATCTCCCGCATTGAAGTCCTGGTGGACATTCCCGAATTGGTGATGGCCGCCATGCGCCGGCAGGACGCCTACCAGGTCAAGGCCGCTTTCGAAGCCCTCCCCGGCAAGCAGTTTCCTCTCAAACTGAAAGAATTTTCCACCGAAGCCGACCCCAATACCCAGACTTACCAGGTGGTGCTGGTGATGGACCAGCCGCCGGGAGCCAACATCTATCCCGGCATGACCGCCATGGTAACGGCAACCCTGCAGGCCGACAAGCAGGCGGCCGACATCTACATCCCGGCCATGGCGGTGCTGGACGCCCCGGGCAACAAGCCTTACGTCTGGCTTTTCGACCCCAAGGCCGGCGTCGTCCACCGCCGGGAAGTTAAGGTCAGCAGCCTGGAAGGCACCGACAGCATCCACATCCTCGAAGGACTCAAACCAGGTGAGCAGATCGTCATTGCCGGGGTCACCAAGCTCAAGGAAGGGATGAAAGTCCGGCCGTGGGAAAAGCAGAGAGAGGGCAAATAGAAGATGAGCATCGCTGAATTTTCCATCAAGAAAAGTGTTATCACCTGGGTAATGACGGTGGTCATGCTGGTGCTGGGCTATTTTGCCTACCAGGGCCTGCCCCGGCTGGAAGACCCGGAATTCGCCATCAAGGAAGCGGTGATCCTGACCCCCTATCCCGGCGCTTCTCCCACCGAGGTCCAGGAAGAGGTCACGGAAGTGATCGAGAAGGCAGTCCAGGAGATGGGCCAGCTGAAAAGGGTGGAGTCTTACTCCTCCCGGGGCATGTCCCTGGTCCACGTCTACATCAAGGACAAATACCGCAAGAATGACCTGCCCCAGGTCTGGGACGAGCTGCGCCGCCGCATGGGAGACAACGAGAAGCACCTGCCCCCCGGCGCCGGGCCCATCACCGTCAACGATGCTTTCGGCGACGTTTTCGGCGTCTACTTCGCCCTCGAGGGCGAGGGCTACACCTATCCCGAACTCAAGGAAGTGGCCGAGCTGCTCCAGCGGGAGCTGCTGGTGGTTCAGGATGTGAAAAAAATCGAGTTGTTCGGCCTGCGCCCGGAAGCCATCTACGTGGAAATGTCCCGCATCAAGATGGCGGCCCTGGGAATTACCCAGCAGGAGATCTTCAACGCCCTGCGGGCCAAAAACCTGCCGGTGGACTCCGGCCGCATCAAGTTCGCCACCCAGTACCTGGCCTTCAACCCCACGGGGGAATTCAAGAGCGAGAAGGACTTCGGCAATCTCTTCATCGCCTCGAAAGAGGGCCGGCTCATCTATTTGCGTGACGTGGCCACCATCAAGCGGGGTTTCGTGGAGCCGCCCACCAAGATTTTGCGGGTGAACGGCCGCGAGAGCATCGGCATCGCCATTTCCACCGTCCTCGGGGGCAACGCCGTCACCATGGGCAATGCGGTGCTGAAACGCCTGGATCAACTCCAGGGACAGATCCCCGTGGGCATGGAACTGGTGGAAATCGCCATGCAGTCCAAGTCGGTCACCAAGGCGGTGAACGGCTTCGTCATCAACCTGCTGGAATCGGTGGCCATCGTCATCGTCGTCCTGGCGATCTTCATGGGACTGCGGGCCGGAATTCTCATCGGCTTCATCCTCATGCTGACCATTGCCGCCACCTTCGTGGTCATGGGCTACTACCACATCACCCTCGAACGCATCTCCCTCGGGGCCCTGATCATCGCCCTGGGGATGCTGGTGGACAACGCCATCGTGGTGGTGGACGGCATGAAAGTAAAGATGAAGAACGGCATGGACGGCCTGCAGGCGGCCAACGAGGTGGTGGGCCAGAACGCCCTGCCGCTGCTGGCGGCCACCGCCGTCGCCATCATGGCCTTTGCCTCCATCGGCGGCATGTCCAATTCCACCGGTGAGTACTGCCAGTCCCTGTACTACGTTATTCTCATCTCCCTGTCCCTGTCCTGGATCGCTGCCGTGACCACCACCCCCCTGGTGACCAAGCAGTTCATCTTGTCGAAGAAAGACAAGGCGGGCGAGGCAAAAGAGGCCTACAGCGGCAAATTTTACCAGCTTTACCGGAAATTCCTCGGGACGGCCATCCGCTTCCGTTGGATCACCATCGGCATCGTGCTGGGCCTGTTTATCGCCTCCGTCTTCGGCTTCGGCTTCGTAAAGCAGCTGTTTTTCCCCGCCTCCACCCGGCCCCAGTTCATGGTGGAATGCTTCTTCCGGGAGGGCATCCACGTCGAGGAAACCGCCCGGGAAGTTAAAAAGATTGAAGACTATTTGGTGAAGCAGAAAGGGGTGACCCAAGTGGCTTCCGCCATCGGCGGCGGTCATCCCCGCTTCCTCCTCACTTACGGCGTCCCGGTGGAAGCCGCCAACCAGTATTCAAGCATCCTGGTCTCGGTGGACGACTACCGGAAAATCGACGCCATGCAGCCCAAGTTCCAGCGGGACCTGGAAACCATGTTTCCCGACGCCTGCATCAACGTGAAAAAATTCGTCCTCGGGCCGGCGAACGGCGGCAAGCTCCAGCTGCGCATCAACGGCGACAATCCCGAAGTGCTGCGGGCCATGGCGGAAAAAGCCATCCAGATTTTCCGTGAAGAAGGGGCGAAGGCGGTCAGAACCGAGTGGGGCGAAAAAGTGAAAGTGCCGGTGCCGGTATTGGCCGAAGACCGGGCCATGGCCCTGGGAATCACCCGGCCCATGGTGGCCCAGGCCATCCAGGCCAACTACTCCGGCACCACCACCGGCGTCTACCGGGAAGGGATCAACCTGATTCCCATCATCGCCCGGGCGCCGGCGGCGGAGCGCGACTCCATCCAGGATCTGAACGAAATCCAGATCTACAGTCCCATGGCCCGAAAATACATCCCCATCCTCCAGGTGCTGAACGGCCTCGAAACCGGCTGGGAAAACGCCCGCGTCTCACGCTGGCACCGGCGGCAGATGATCAAGATCCACGCCGACCCCCGCCGGGAGCTGCCGGCCGAACTGATGGCCCGGGTGAAACCGCGGATCGAACAGGCCCTGGGCGTGGACCTGGCCGCCTACCGGGGCAAACCCCTGGAGAAGGACGAGGAATGGACGGCCGGCACCATCCCCATCAAGTATGACGACATCCTGCCCCTGAAAAGCCATCCCGGCTATTTTATTGCCTGGGGCGGGGAGTTGGAAGATTCATCCGATTCCCAGAAACAGCTGGCGGCCAACATTCCCATTTATTTCGGTATGATGGTGCTGATCGTCATTTTCATGTTCAACGCCTTCCGGCAGCCGCTGATCATCTGGCTCACGGTGCCCCTGGCCCTGATCGGCGTCACTGCCGGCCTGCTGCTGCTGAAACAGCCCTTTGGCTTCATGGCCCTCCTCGGACTCATGAGCCTCTCCGGCATGCTGATCAAGAACGCCATCGTTCTCATCGACCAGATCGACATCAACATCCGCTCCGGACTGCCGCCGCTGCAGGCGATCATCGACTCCGGCGTTTCAAGAATGCAGCCGGTGATGATGGCGGCCCTGACGACAATGATGGGCATGATTCCGCTTTTTCAGGACGCCTTTTTCGTCTCCATGGCGGTGACCATCGTTTTCGGCCTCGGCTTCGCCACCGTCCTGACCCTGCTTTTCGTGCCGGTGCTCTACGCCACCTTTTTCAAGATCAGGTGATGACCTTGTCGCGACCACAACCGTCTCCTAAAATTATCGTCAGGAGTTGCAAGATGATACCATTTTCCAAGCGTTTTATTCTTTTTTTGCTCGGCATTTTCGTGCTGGCAGCCGCCGCGGCGCCGCCGGCCGGAGCCCAGAAATGCGACGTCCTCCGGCAGCGGCACAAGACCGTGCGGGTCGGCATCGTCACCGACGGCTCCACCCCCGCCGACCAGGCCCTCGTCCAGCTGTTCAAAAAGGAACTCAGCGCCATGGGCGACAAGGACCTGACCATCAGCTGCTGCCCGCAGCTGGTCCTGGCCGGCAATGACAACCGGCAGGAAGTCAACCGGGCCCTGGAGCAGCTGCTGCGCAATCCGAAAGTGGACATCGTCCTGACCCTGGGCATCATTTCGTCCACGGCGGTCCTGGAACGGGACACCCCCCTGCCCAAACCGGTGGTCGCGCCCTACATCGCCGATTTCGCCCTCAAGAACCGGCGGCGGGCGGAAAAAAGCAGCGGCATCAAGAACCTGGTTTACATCGATTCCATGTACTACCTGGACCATGATGTCGAAATTTTCCGCAAAATTGTCCCTTTCAAACACCTGGCCATCATTCTCGACCGGCGGACGGTGGCCGCTTTTCCCCGCCTCGACGAACTGGCCCGGGACTTCGGCAACCGCCACCACCTGGAAGTCACCATTGTCAAGGCCGACCAGCGGGCTGATGAAGTAATCGCCAACATCCCCGCTACCGCCGACGCCGCCGTTGTTGGCCCCCTGTGGCACTTCAGCCCGGCCGAGAGCGCCAAGCTGGCCCGGGAACTGACCAAAAACGGCATTCCCGGCTTCGCCATCTGGGACAACCGGCAGGTCCGTGAAGGTCTGCTGGCCGGCCTGGAAACCGCCTCCAAGCAGGAAATCATCGCCCGGCGGACCGCGGTGGCGGTGACGGACATTATCAACGGGGAAAAACCGGCATCCATCGACGTCGACTTCATCCGCGACCGGCAGTTGACCATCAACATGGCCACCGTCCGGGCGCTCAACATGTCGTCGGCCTCCCGCGCCACGGGCATCTACCCCAACCTGCTGACCCTCACGGACGCCAACATCATCAACGACCAGCGCACCGACATCGAGCGCCACCTCGACATCCGCAAGGCGGTGGCCGAGGCCGTGGCCGCCAACCTGAAGCTGCAGTCGGCGGCCACCAACATCAAGGCCGGCCAGTACGCCGTCCGGGAAGCCCAGGCCGACCTGCTGCCGCGGATCGACCTGGAAACCGGGGCCCGGGCCCTGGACGACGACCGGGCAAAAATCGGCGGCGGCTCGAACCCGGAAAGGGCCTGGACCGGCGGGGCGGCCGGCAGCATCCTGCTCTACTCCGAGAAAAAATGGGCCAATTTCCGGGCCGAGGAACATATCCAGAAGTCCCGGGAAAGCTACTGGGAGAAAGTCAGGCTGGACACCATGTACCAGGCGTCGGTGGCCTACCTGAACGTCCTGCGGGCCAAGACCATCGAGCGCATCTACAAGGACAACCTCAAGCTCACCAAGGCCAACCTCAAGAGGGCCCAGCTGAAGGTAGCCACCGGGGCGGCGGGGCCGGATGAAGTCTACCGCTGGCAGAGCAAGTACGCCAACGACCGCCGGCAGGTACTGTACCGGGAGTCGGACGTCCTTGACAGCATGCAAGCCCTGAACCGGATTCTCCACCGGCCCCTGCAGGAACTTTTCGTCCCCGACGAGGCCACCCTGGAAGATCCCCTGTTCATCGTTGGCAACCGCTTTTTCTTCCGCCTGCTGGAAAATCCCTATTACCTGCAGCGCTTCAAGAGCTTTGCCGTCCGGGAAGCCCTGGAACGTCGCCCGGAACTGAAAGAATACGACGCCGTCATCCAGGCCAAGGACAGGCTGAAAACGGCGGCCAAGCGGGAGCGCTGGCTGCCGGACTTCACCGTCGACTGGAAAGTGGAGCAGTACCTGGCGGAGGACGGCTCCGGCCAGCGGGATGACAGCCCCCTCAACGACACCGACTGGAACATCGGCGTCTACGCCCGCCTGCCGATCTTCGAAGGCGGCAAGAAGATTGCCCGGGCCAACCGCCTGCAGGAAGAGATCCGCCGCCTGCAGATCGACCGCAACGCCATGGCCGAGGCCATCACCCAGGATGTCCTGGCGGCCCTGAACAAGACCCGGGCCTCCTACCCGTCCATCACCCTGTCGCAGATGGCCGCCGAAGCAGCGAAAAACAACCTGCAGCTGGTGACCGATTCCTACGTCGAAGGCATCAAGTCGATCATCGACCTGCTGGATGCCCAGAACCAGATGCTCAACGCCAATCTCGGGGCCGCCAACGCCGTCTACAATTTCCTCATCGACTTCATGGGCGTGGAGCGGGCTATTGGCGAGTTTATCTCCTACGTTCCCGAAGACCAGCGGCAGGAGTGGCTGGAAAAGGCCCAGATCGCCGTGGGCATGCCCCTGTAAAGAAAAGGCGCGCTCCGCTGGCGCCGCCAGAAAATCACCAGCATGGCCGCAAAAGCAACAGGCGGGTCCGGATAACCGGGCCCGCCTGTTTGTTTGTGAAAAAGCAGGAAGAACGTTGCCCGCCGCGGGGCAACTCACTCCAGGGAAATCCGCGGCCGCCACTTCAGCCAGCACTTGTTCCCCTCGGGGTGAAGGACGAAGTGGTCGCCGGACGCCGCCTTCTCCCCCTTGTCCTCCCCTTCCGGGGTTGCCATGCTGATGCCGCCGGCCAGCAGGGCCTCCACCGATTCGGTTCTCACCTTAACCCCGGAAAAGAGGCCGGCGTCGACCCGGATGCCGCTGCTGTTCCAGAACCTGGTCTGGCGGTAGACCAGGCGGTCGTAAGGCGGTTCGATGTTCACCATGATCCAGACTTGGCGGGCATCGGGGGCCAGGCGGGTGCCGGTCACCCGGCCGACCCTGATCTGGCGGTAGTATACCGGCGAGCCGGCATGCAGGGAGCCCAGGGTGTCAGTTTCCAGCACGAGGTTCAGGCCGCTGCCTGGCGCCGCCACGGCCGGCGGCTCGGCGAGGGCGACAAACTCGTCAGCCTCGGGGCCGCTGCCCGGCCGCAGGGTAATGTAAGGGCCGGTAACCACGGTCTCCAGGTTGCTGACCCCGGTCAGGCTGACTTCAGGTTTTACCATCCAGATCCGGGCGTCGGCGGTAAAAAGCCTGGCGGCCGGCCGATTGACCATCAGCTGGCAGACAACCCCATGCATGTCGGGGGCAAATTCAATTTTGCTGACCTTGCCGATCGGCAGCCCCTGGTAGCGCACCGGCGACCCCCGGCGCAGGCCGTCGGCGGCGGCAAACCTGACGGTAATCAGCTTCTTGTCCCGGTCGCGGGCAGCGGCCAGGTTCTTGAAAAGGGTAAACTGCCGCCCCGGGGCGGCGGGGCGTCCGGGCTCCGGGGTGTAGAAAGCCACCCCGCCCACCAGGATGCTCTTCAACGGTCCGGCCTCCACCCTGATCCCCGCCAGGCTGCCTTCCACGCTGATGCCGCTGACAACGTAGAAAACACTGGTGGTCCGCACCAGGTGGGCGTATTTTTTCTCGATCAGCACGTCAACGAACACATCCTCGCCCCGGTCATCCAGCACCAGGTCGGTAACCCGGCCGACGGCGATGTTCTTGTAGAGAACCGGCGAGCCGGGAGAAAAATTCTGGTCGCCAACCACCTGCAGCCGGAGATTGAGCCCCTGGTCCCGCAGGGCCGGTACGTTCTCCCGGGCCTGCCGGTAGCTGTCATAAACCCGGAAAGTGTGGGAACCCGACAATGGCGGCTGCTTTTTGTTGCCGGGGTTGGTAAAGGCCACGCCCCCGGCAAGAAACGATTTCAGGGTGCCGGTTTCGAGGTCGACGCCGTTGATGCCGACGTCCAGTTTCAGGCCGCCGCACTTCCAGAAAACCGTCCGCTTGTTGACCAGGTGGGCATAGCGCTGGTAAACCAGGATCCGCGCCTCGACTTTGACGCCGCCCCGGGCCAGTTCGTAGCCGATAATCTCCCCCACCTTGATGTTGCGATAGAGAACCGGGGCGCCGATATCGAACGATTTTGAGTCGGCAGCCACCAGGGTGAATTTTTTCCCGGGCGGCAGGTAGTCGTCAAAGGCCGGCGGCTCCTGGGCGACGAAAGCATCGTTGTAAGGGCCGCCGCCCGGCCTGAAAGCGATGTAGACCCCGGTCAGCATGGTATTGAGGTTGCGGATCCGGGTCAGGGACACCTCCGGCCGCACCACCCAGAAGCGGGTGCCCTCCCGGAGAATGAATTCCGCTTCCGGGTTGATGCTGATCAGGGCGGTGAAGATTTTTTTCTTCTGGTCAAAGGTAACGTCGGTGACCTCTCCGGCCTCGAAGCCCCGGTACATCACCTTGGTCGAGCCGGGTTCGATGCCCTCGGCGGTGGGCAGCTGCAGAGTCATATGCAGGCCGAACTGGGCGTCGTCATAATCATTGTAGAGACGGAAAACCTGGCCGTTCTTGGCCGGCGGGCTCTGGGCGAAATAAGCCGGAGTGTAGAGGCTGATGCCGCCGTAGATCAGGGAAGCAACGCTTTCCATCCGCACCTTGAAACCCGACAGGCCGCCCTTGAAAGTAATACCGCTGCTGTTCCAGAAGCGGGTTTTGGTTTTGATCAGGTGCTTGTAGTGCGGTTCGATGTAGACATTGATCAGCACCCCGCCGCCGTCCTCGTTCAACTGGTACTTCTGCACCGAGCCCACCTGGATGTTCTTGTAATAGACCGGCGTGTCCCGCTGGATGGAGCCGAGGGCGTCGGCGGTCAGCTTAATGTGCAGGCCGGGGGCGTCCGGCGGAATGGGCGGCGGTTCCGTCAATCCCTTGAACTCGCGGCTGGGCTTCTTGGAGGTTCCCTTCTGGACAGCAATGTAGCTGCCGGAGAACAGGGTACCGAGACCGCTGATCTGGCCGGCGGAAACCTTGGGTTTGACCACCCAGAACTTGGTGTCCTCCACCAGGCCCTTTTTCGTTCGCCGGTCCATTTCAATATGCAGGGCCACGCCGTCGACGTCGGGATCCACCTCGATGTCCCGCACCACCCCGACATTTATTCCCTTGTAAACCACCTTGGTCTTGCCGGCGGTAATGCCCTCGGCGGTCTTGAAATGGACAACGATGTCAATGCCGGCATCGCGGTAGCTCTGGTACAGGAGCCAGCCGCCGATCAGCAGGGCGACAATGGGCAGAATCCAGATCGGTGAAATTCCCTTTTTTTTCTTCACTACCGGTGTTTCCATCTCTATCCCTCGTCAGCAAGTGATTTGCCCCCCCGGCCGCCGTTTCAGGCGTCCCAGAGCAAGCGGGCGTCAAAAGTTATGGCGGCAAACATGGTGCTCAGCACCACGCCGGCAAAATAGGGCACCGCCGCGTCGGCCCGAATGGCGGTCAGGTTGCCAAAATTGACCAGGACCTGGAGCAGGGCGATGACAAAAATGTCCAGCATCGACCAGCGGCCGATGAACTCGATGATCCGGAACAGCAGCGCCTTGTGGCGCAGCCAGGACCGCCAGCGGAACTGGATCGACAGCAGGATCAGCATCAGGCCGATGATCTTGAAGCAGGGCACCAGGATGCTGGCGGTCAGGATAACGATGCCGATGCCGTAAGAACCCTCGTGGAAAAAATAGATAATGCCGTCCATGATGGTCGAGGCGTCGACGCTGCCGAGCATGTCGACCTGCATGATGGGCAGGAAATTGGCCGGAAAGGAGAGTACCAGGGCGGTCAGGACCAGAGCCCAGGTGCGGGCGATGCTGTTCGGCTTCCGCAGGTGGACTACGGCCCCGCAGCGGGGACATTCCACGTGGGCGTCTTCCGCGGGCACCGGCACCAGCCGGTGGCAGTCATGGCAGACGCCGAGGCCGGCATCCTTGGCCGTATGCGGACGTTGCGGCTCAGTCATTGCCGGCAGCCCGCAGACGGTCGATCTCCTGCCAGAACTGTTCCCGGTCCATCAGCAGGGAAGCACTGAGGGTGGCGCCCAGCAGGCCCAGGAAACAGAAAAAACCGGCATCGTACTTGATATGGGCCAGGTGGTGCATCTTGACGATGGTTACCAGGATGCCGATCATGTAGACCTCGAGCATCGCCCATTCGTCCAGGTGAACGTAAAGGCGCATCAGCCAGCGCAGGCTGTCGGCATAACGCTGCCTTTTCAGGCTCAGGGAGACCACGAAAAGGATACCCAGCTTGAGCAGGGGGAAAACGATGGTGGTCAGGGCCAGGATGACAGCAACGAAATAATAGCCGGTGCTCCAGACGTGAATGACGCCGTCGAAGATATTGCCGCTGTTTTTCAGCCCCATGGTATCCAGGGTCATCAGGGGCATGAAAAAGGCAAAAGGCAGGAACAACAGCCCGGTCAGGGAGAGAACCAGGCAGCGCTCGATCGGATTCCGGTGGGCCACCAGGAGCACTTCGCCGCAGCGGGGACAGCACAACTCCTCTCCGGGGCCTATTTCCCGGCGTTCGAGCAGCAGGTCGCAGCCGTGGCAGGCCAGCAGGTTGTCCGGAATCGCGGCGGCGGTCTTGCCGGCAGCAAGCGACGCTTCGCGTCCGGCCGGTTCAGCGACAGAAAGGGCATTCATCAGGTCAGGTATACGATTAGCCACCACCCCAAGTCAAGGATTATTGGCACCCGCAAGACCCCTAACGGCCAGGCCGCGCCGCCTATTTCCCCTTTTTGCCGGTCAGCTGCTGGGCCACCTGGATGCCCACCAGCCGGGCGACCAGCACGGCGGTGAAAAACTGGCCCAGGATGGCTTCCGCCTGGCAGAAGGCCATGGCACTCGGGGTTTTGGGGGTAATGTCCCCGTAGCCCAGGGTGGTCAGGGTGACAAAACTCAGGTAGTTGAAACGGGCGAACTGTTCCCGGTAGCTGGTCAGTTCCGCCAGCGGCAGGCCGGCGAAGGAACCGGGAACAAAACTTTCCAGCAGCATGTAGAGGGTGCTCCAGAGCAGCCCCAGGAGAAAATAGAGGCAGAGGGCGGCGGCGATCAGCTCGGCATCCACCCGCGAGGCCGAGAAGATGTAGCGGCTGAAAATGGCCACCAGCAGCGCCAGATAGAAAAAAAGGATGAAATTGATGGCCATGCCGCTGATGCTGAACAGCCCGAAAGTGTTGCACCAGAGGAGAATGGCACAGGCCACCATCAGGACAACGGCCGGCCAGATGACCAGACCTTCCCGGTGAATGGTGTAGACGGCCGAAAAGAGGACGGCGGTGAAAAAAAGCTGGATCAGCAGGTTGGCATGGGGCACGGCGGCCAGGACGGGACTGACCACCAGATAGAGAAAAAGCCAGATCAGCAGGTTCCGGAAGCGATAGTGCAAATGAAACATTTTCAACATCATGGCGGAACCTTCACAATCATAAACTTCGTCCGGGAACCGGCCGCACGGCCGGTTCCCGGACGTCAATACCCATCATTTGGCAAAAAAACGGACACGCCTTACTTGATTTCAGGCAGCTGCTTTATCCAGACGTCGTTTTTCAGCCAGCGGTCAATATTGCGCTTCAGCTCGCCGCTGCCCTTGTAAGTGGTCAGGAAATTCTGCAGCCAGTTGACCAGCAGCGAATCGCCGGCCGGCACGGCAATCTGGTCGGGAAAACGGAAAACCGAGACCAGGCAAATGGGATAATCGGCAACCATGGCCCCCACCTTGCCGTCAATGACCATCTTTAGGGCGTCGTCGTACTTGTCGACCGCCACCATCTTGGCTTTCGGCAGCAGCCCTTCCACCACCTGCTGGCTGGTCGAGCCTTTGAGCACCACCAGGGAGATGCTCGGGTCGTTGAGATCCTCGCCGTTTTCCAGGGCGGCGATCTTGCTGTCCTTGGTCAGGATCGATTTGCCGGAAAGGAAGTAGGGCCCGACAAAAGCCACTTTCATGTTCCGCTGGCCGGTAATGGTCATCCCGGAAATCACCATGTCGACCTTCCCGGCTTCCAGGGCCGGCAGCAGCTCGTAAAAAGGCATCGGCTTCATGGTCAGCTTGACGTCCATGCTGCTGGCGATGTATTTGGCCATGTCCGCCTCGATGCCGATTATCTTGCCTTCCCGGTCGGTCATGTTCAGGGGCGGCATCGTCCCGGCCGTACCGACAATCAGTTCACCCCGGGCGGCAATCCGGTCCAGCACCGGCGAGACCGACACCTTCGCGGCGTTGACGTTGCTGTTGACCCCATTGCAGGCCCCCAGCAGAAAAGGAACCACCAGCAGCAAAACCATAAATTTGAACAGCTTCATTTTTTCTCCTTTGCATTTCCTGTTTTTTCAGGTTAAAATAGAAATCTTAACATTATCCCAATCAACTAACTCTTGTTTAGCACAGCAAAAGACTAAAGACAAGCTTTTTTAACCGCCGAAACCGGCGGCAGCGGCCGCAGTCACAACGGTCCCGAGGCCGCCTACAGAGAGTATATGCGCCGCGCAGCCAAAATAATTTTTTTCACCCTGGCCGGTCTGCTGGCCGTCACTGCCGTGACCGCCGGCCTGTACCTGGCCAGCCTGAAAGACGAAGACTACCGCCGGGGCATTGCCGCCCTGGTCAACCGCTTCACCGACTACCAGCTGGCCATCGACCGGCCGTTCACCGTCAACTTTGCCGGCCGGCCGACGCTCCGGGCCGACCGGGTCCGGTTGATACTGCCAGACAAGGAAAAAAGCCAGCTGGTTTTCCGCCAGGTGCTCCTCAAACTGCGGCTGCGGCCGCTTCTCCACGGCTGCCTGGACCTGGAAGTGGCCGCCCGCTGCACCGACCGGCAGAGCCTCCATTTTCTGCTGCCAAAGGAACTGCTGGCCGTCACCGATCTGAAGCTGGCCGGCCGCCTGGAAACCGACGGCCACCGCCTGACCCTGGAAGGCCTCCAGGTACAGGGCCGCAACGACCAGGGCCTGCAAATCGACGCCAGCGGCCGGGGCCGGATAGAGGATTTCAGCGCTTCCCAGCCTTTCCACACTCTCGACCTGCGGATTGAGGTCAATTCCCCCGACAGCTACAGCCTGCGCGGCTACCTGCTCGACGGCCTGCCGGAACTGGGACCGGTGCGGGGCCGCCTGCGGCTGACCGCCCTTTCCTCCACCGACCTGGCCGCCGACAACATCGACCTCACTTTCGGTTCCGGGGATGACTTCCACCTGCGGGTACAGGGAAAAATCGCCAAGATCCCCGTCGATCCCGACATCATCAACACCGGCCTCGAATTCAAACTGGCCGCCCGCCTGGCCACCACCGCCGAGCTGGCCAGGCTGCTCGGCCGCCCCCTGCCGGAGCTGGGGCCGCTGACCGCCAGCACCGTTTTTTCCGGCTCCAAGAAAGAGTCGCGGCTCGAGCAGCTGACCGTCAGCGTCGGCCGGCCTGAAGCCCTGCATGGCGAGATTACCGGCGCCGTGCAGCTGGGCGACGTCAACGCCGAACCGGCGTCCATCCTGCGCCACCTCGAGCTGGCGGCTTTTTTCACCGCCCCGGGCGGCAGCCGCGTGCCGCTGTCAACCACCGAAGCCGGCCGCCACTGGCAGGTGCCGGCGGCCGAAACCATGACCCTCGGCTTCACCCTGGCCGGCAATCCCGGCGACCTCCGGCTGGAAAACCTGACCCTCCAGGGCGGCCGGACGACGATCACCGGCAGCCTGACCAGCGCCTGGCAGACCGATGCCGTTCACTTTGCCGGCACCCTGGCCACCGGCGTTCTTTACCTGGATGACTTTTTGCCAGCGGCCGCAGAACAGTCAGCACCGACCGGCAAAGACAGCTCGTCTTCCGGCTCCCAGGCTGGCGGGCAGACAACCGCCCCGCTTTTTAGCCGGGAACCGCTGCCCCTGACCGGGCTGCCGGAACTTGACGGCCGCCTGGAAATCAGGGCTGACAAGATCGTCGTCCGGGGCGAAGAACTGCAGGATCTCCGGGTCACGATCAAAACCGCGGCCCGGAAGCTGGACATCGATCAAGCCAGCTTCGTCTACCAGGACGGTTTTTTCCGGGCCCGCCTGACCCTCGACGCCAGCGGCGAGATCCCCCTCTTCAACCTGGAATGCACCACCGACGACTTGGACCTGGAAACCATCAACCGCAACTACCAGCTCGATTTGCCGGTTGCCGGCAAGATTACCGCCGCCAGCAAGCTGCACAGCCGGGGACGCTCCCCCCACGAACTGGCCGCCAACCTCCAGGGGCATTTCCAGATGGCCCTGGAAGACGGCCTCGTCAAACGCGACCTCCTTTCTCTGGTGGCCATTGACCTGCTGGGCTGGAGTTTCGACCAGGCCATGCTGAAGAAAAAGTACGGCGTCATCAACTGCAGCATTCTTGATCTCGAGGCCGTTGACGGCGTGCTCTTCTGCCGGGCGTTCATCGTTGAATCCCCCAACCTGGTCATCACCGGCAAGGGTTCCATTGACTTGGGCGCCGAAACCTGCAAGCTGGTCATTTACCCGAAAAAGAAGCGGAAATTCTGGGCCACCGTCACCCCGGTCACCATCAAGGGCCCTTTGCGCCAGCCGGCCGTCCGGGCCATTCCGGCAAAAAAAGCCGCCATCATCACCGGCGGCCTGGTGCTGGTACCCCAGTTCTTCCTGCCGGCCGTCGGCGTCAACTACCTCTGGGAGATGCTTTCCAAGGACAAGGACAAAAGCCGCTGCCTGGAATACCTGCATGCCGAACAGGCCAAGAGGCGGGCGCTCCTGGGCAAAACCGGCCAGCCGGACGGCCCGGCCGCCGGGGCGCCGTCCCCGCAACCTCAGCAAGGAAGCCAACCATGAAGAAAGCCAACCATGCCGCCCGACGGCTGTTGCCGGCCATGGCACTCATCATCCTCTGGCTGGCGGCGGCCTGCGGCCACCGGCAGCCCCAGCCGCCGCCCGCGGCCGGCACCATCCTGGCGCGGGGCGGCCACGACGGCCATGTTCTCAACATCCGCTACACCGTCGGCCGGCTGGACAACCGGCTGGCGGTGGTCGGCACGATCACCAACGAATACGTTGCCGGCCTGGAAAACCTGGTCCTGGAACTGACGGTTGCCGACCCGGCGGGCAAGCAGCTGGCCAAGGCCGCCGCCGGCCCCTTTGACCTGACCGCCAACGGCCGCCAGGTTTTCAGCCTCAACCTGCCGCTATTACACGGCCACCTGGATTTCAATTTTCGCTACGACTACGACTACAACGACTACGGCATGAGCCGCTACCGGGTCCACGGTCCGACGGCCAACGACTGGAGTTATTTCTCCAACCGGCTGGTGCTGCCCTGAAGCGGCAGCCGCAAAAATTTTCCCCGGTTTACAAATTGCCCGGGATTGATTAGACTGATTGGTGAAAACATCTTGGACGCTGTCCGGCTGATGCCGCCATGGCAGCCGGCAGCAACGCCGCAACCATTTCACCAGGATACACAGGAGGTCTACCCATGCTGATCAAAAAAGTCCTGACCCTGACCGACGGCTCCGAGCTGAGCCGCTGCGCCCTGCGCTACGCGGTGGAGATCGCCCGCCAGTTCGACGCCGAGCTCTACCTGCTGACGGTCATCGAAAAAATTCCTTCCTACATTGATGCGGTTATCAGCCGGGAGGTAATGGAAAAAATGGAGGAAGCCCTCCGGGACGAAGTGGTCAACTGTTCCGGCTACTGCGAGACCGCCGGCCTCAAGTGCCAGGGGGAGATCAAGTACGGCATCCCCCACGAAGAGATCATCAAGTACGCCCGGGAAATCGATGCCGACATCATCGTCATGGCCACCCATGGCCGCAGCGCCTTGGCCCATGTCCTGCTGGGCAGCGTCGCCGAGAAGGTCGTACGCCACGCTCCCTGCCCGGTGCTGACCGTCAAGCCGGACAACAAGGACTGGGAGATCAACCGGCCCGGCAACTGCGACGTCTGAAAGACAAGCGGCCGGCGGCCGTGACCGCCGGCCGGCACCGGCAAATCCCGATCATATCAATTTACCTGCAGAGAGGAGGAACCCATGCGCAAGATCATGTTGCTGCTCATCGTCCTGGCCCTGGCATTTCCCGGCACCGCCCTGGCGGCCTACCCGGAAAAACCGATCACCATCATCGTCCCCTCCAAGGCCGGCGGCTCCACCGACACCACGGCCCGGCTGTTCATCAAGGCGGCCAAGAAATACTGGCCCAAGGCCGAATTCGTCATCAAGAACATCGGCGGCTCCGGCGGCCAGAAAGGTTTTGAGGAGATTGCCCGCGCCCGCCCGGACGGCTACACCATCGGCATGATTTTCACCACCCAGGTGGTGGCCCACATCGTCGCCAAGCGGGCCCGCTACACCCTGGACAGCTTCCACATCATGGGCAACGCCATGCAGGACCCGCTGATCATCGCCGTCCCGGCCAAGAGCCCGATCAAGAACCTGAAGGATTTCGTCCAGGCGGCCAAAGCCAAGAGCCTGACGGCGGCGGTCAACGGCATCGGCTCCGACGACTTCATCGCCGCCAAAAAGTTTGAACTGCTCACGGGGGTGAAGTTCAACCTGATGCCCACCCGGGGTTCGACGGAGCAGAAAGCGATGATTCTCGGCGGCCACATCGACGCCAGCTTCATGAACCTTTCCCAGCTCCAGGCCCAGCACAAGGCCGGCAAGGCCCGGATCATCGCCATCCTGGCCGACAAGCGTTCGGAAATTCTCCCCGACGTCAAAACCGCCGCCGAGCAGGGCTACCCGGTGAGCATGACCGCCACCCGCGGCTTTGTCGCCCCGGCCAAGGTCGACAAGAAAATCCTCGCCAAGCTGGACGACTTGGTGCAGAAGGTCAACCACGACGCCGACTTTGCCGCCGCCTGCGACAAGGGCGTCCTTTTCCGCCTGCCGATGACCGGCCCCGAGTACCGGCAATACCTGGAGCAGCTGCAGGCCGAAGTGCAGAAATTCTACGACCAGAACCCCTGGTAAACCGATGACCAGGCGCCAGGCCGAGCTGCTGCTGCTTTGCGGCTTCCTTATCCTCGCCGTGCTGCTTTACCGCAGCACGGCGGCCTATCCGCCCACCGTCCAGAACTCCACCGCCAGGTACGTGCGCTTCCTCGGCCTGGCCCTGGGGTTTTTCAGCCTCCTAGAACTGGGACTGTGGTTCAGGAAAGGAGCGGCGGTCAAGGCAGAGAAGCTGGCGGTCGCCGCCGTCCCGGGGCGCTTCTGGGGGCTTTTCATCCTCCTGGTGGTTTACAGCGCTTCCCTGACCAGGGCGGGCTTCTACCTGGCCTCGGCTGTGTTTCTCCCGTTGGCGATGCTGCTGCTCGGCGCCCGCAAACCGCTGACCATCGTCCTGACCACCGGCGGCGTCCTGTTGTTCATTTACCTGGTGTTTGCCCGGCTGCTGGCCGTCCCCCTGCCGGCCGGCACCCTTTTCTGACGGTGGCCGCCCCATGATCTTACAGGCCCTGCACGAACTGCTGACCCCGGTTTCCCTGCTGGCGATTTTCATCGGCACCACTTCGGGGATTATCGTCGGCGGCATGCCCGGGCTGACGGCGACCATGGCCGTCGCCCTGCTGATCCCGGTGACGTTCGCCCTCCAGCCCCTCACCGGCCTGCTGCTGATGGGCGGGGTTTACTGCGGCGCCATGTACGGCGGTTCGATTCCCGCCATCCTGCTGCGCACGCCGGGCACCCCGGCGGCGGTGGCCACCGCCCTGGAAGGCTACCCCCTGACCCAGCAGGGACGCGGCGGCCTGGCCCTCAAGGTCTCGGTGGTCGCCAGCTTCGCCGGCGGCATGTTTTCCGCCTTCATCCTCCTGCTGACCGCCCCGCTGCTGGCCACTTTCGCCCTCAAATTCGGGCCGCCGGAGTATTTCCTCCTTGCCCTCCTGGGCTTGGCGGGCATCGTCTCGATGGCCGAGGATGAAAGCCGCCTGGTGAAGGCGCTCATCTCCGGCCTGCTGGGACTGGTGATGGCAGTGGTGGGCACCGATCCCATTTCCGGCATGCTGCGCTACACCATGGGAATCACCGATCTCTACGACGGCATCGCCTTCATGCCCGCCCTGATCGGCATGTTCTCCATCTCCCAGATGCTGGAACTGACCGGGGAGGCCGGCGGCATCGTCACCGGGGAGCCGCAGCTCGACCGGCTCAAGCGGGAGCCGCTGCCGCCGGGAATCGGCAAGCCCATCGCCCTCGGCTCGATCGTCGGCACCATCATCGGCATCCTGCCCGGGGAGGGGGCCACCATCGCCGCTTTCGTCTCCTACAACATCGCCCGGCGGCGGTCGAAAAAACCGGAGCTGTTCGGCAAGGGCAACCCCGAGGGAATCGCCGCCGCCGAGGCCGGCAACAACGGCTGCGTCGGCGGCTCCCTGGTCCCGACCCTGACCCTGGGCATTCCCGGCAACAGCGTCGCCGCCGCCCTGCTCGGCGGCCTGCTGATCCACGGGCTGATTCCCGGACCGGAGCTGTTCACCCGCTACGGGGTGACCACTTACGCCTTCATTCTCTCCCTGTTCATCGCCAACGTCATCTTTCTGCTGCTCGGCCTGTTCATGGCCCCTTACTTTGCCCGCATTTCCCTGACGCCCACCGCCCTGCTGATCCCGGTGGTCTGCCTTTTCTCGGTGCTGGGCTCCTACGCCATGAACAACAGCATCGTTGACATCTTCATCGCCCTGATCTGCGGCCTGGCGGCGATCGTCCTCCAGAAAACCGGCTTTTCCCTCGGCGCCTTGATCCTCGGCCTCATTCTCGGACCGATCGCCGAAACCGGCTTCGCCCAGGCCCTGATCATGGGGCACGGCAGCTACGCCATCTTTTTCAACCGGCCCCAGGCCGTCATCCTCTGGCTGATCATTCTCCTGCTGCTGGTGCCGCCCCTGGTACAGATTTACCAGCGGCGCCGGCGGCGGTCCGACACCGCGTAAACCGACACCCTCAGCCTGGAAAACGTGAACAGGCCCGGGAAATTCCCCGGGCCTGTCTCTTTTTTGGCTGCTGCCCTGTCGCCGGCAGCCGTCAGCCGGTCCGCCGCCGCCGGACGCCGCCGAGCCCCAGCAACAGGACGCCCGCGCCCAGCAGGAGCACGGTAGAGGGCTCGGGTACCGGCGAGGGATTGTCGTCCCGGCGCCGGGCAAGGTAGTAAACGGTATCGTAATAACCACCACCCTTATGATAATAATAGCTACCGAAAAAATCCAGGTTGTCGTTCAACCCCTTGATTCGGGTATACTTCATCCCATTGATATCTGGAAAAATCAAATCTTCAGCCAGAAAATCATTGCTTTCAAGATCGTAAAGGGCAGCACTTTGGCCGCCACCCCGCGGCGACAGGCCGACAATATTGTCATTATTGATGGCATTGACGCTCCAGGGATCGCTCTGATCCCAATCCATTTTCAGGACTCCAGTAGCAAGATCAACCACGAAGGTATGATAGTTGTCCGTACTGTAGCCCACAGCCCAGTAATTTTCATTTAGCCGTCGCAGATGAGTACCTTTGGTGGTCCCGGGATAGTTGTAGACATACTGCTGTCCATTCCCATTATTGTCCCCAGCATTGTAATACAAACCCCAGTAAGTATTGCCTGAACGTGCCTGACCGACGGCATTGCCCGCGGCATCGATGTCGTTCCAGGAAGCATAGCCAAAGTTGTAGTTGCCGTTGCCAGAGGCCACCAAAGGCAGATCATCCCCGACCTGCGAGCCCGACTCCAGGTCATAGATCCAACCCCGATAATTATAGTGGGAACCGGTACTCACCACGATTTCATTGGACTCCCCAGCGATGCCGCTTACCCGGGCGCCGTTGAGATCCAGTTCATGAGTCTCGCCGGTCAAAAGATCATAATACCAGATATAAGTTATGTATCTCCCGGAGGTATAGTAAGAGTAAGTGCCCACCAGGTAGCGGTCGTTCATATCGACGGGAGTCAGGCTGGAAGGATAATAAGGAACCGTAAGGCTGTCAACGTCAATCAGGTTTTTTAAAGGCTGCCACTCCCACTCCAGGGCACCGGCCGGGGCCGCCAGCGCCAGCAGAACCGCCAGGCCGACAACCTCCGGCAGCCGGCAGCGGCATAATTTGCGGAAATTGCTCCCCGTCAACCACCCGGACAATAATTTCCTCCATCCACGCATTTGCTTGTCCTCCTTTCCATGATCGAAATTGTTTTTTC
>JAFDMG010000026.1 GCA_019306045.1 Deltaproteobacteria bacterium
GACTACCGCCGGGAGACTTTTCACCGGCGCCAGGCAACCATCCGCCTGGCCGCACCACCCCGGCGCCTCATCCCCCACGCCGTCGGCACCAGCGAGATTCTCTGGGCCATCTGTCCGCGTTCCCGGATCCTGATGTTCAACGAATTGACCGCCGATCCCCGCTTTTCGGTGATCGCCGCCGAGGTGAAAGGCCGCTGCCGGCTGTTCAATTCCCGGCAAAGCGAGCTGGTAATCGCCGCCCGGCCGGACCTGGTACTCACCGTGGCTTTCTCCTCGGCAGCCTTCATCACCAGGCTGCGCCAGGCCGGCATTCCCACTTTCGATCTCGGCTCGCCCGATTCCCTGCCGTCCATCACCCGGGAAATCAAGGTGCTGGGGCGGCTGCTCGGCGAAGAGGGCAACGCCGAGGCCCTGCTGGAAACCATGGCCGCCGAGCAGGCCCGGCTGCGGGCCGCTTTGCCGGCCGGCGACAAACCGCTCCGGCTGCTCTATTACGACCTCGGCGGCTACATCCCCGGCCGGGCCTCCAACTTCACCTCCCTGTGCCGGCTGATCGGGGCGGTCAACGTCGGCGCCGAGCAGGGAGTGGTTTCCTGGAAGCAGGTTGACCATGAAACCCTGCTGCGCTGGGATCCCGACCTGATCATCGTTCCCCATGAAAGCGGCCTGGCCGCCAGCCTGGCCCGGGATCCGCTGCTGCGCCACGCCCGGGCGGTCAGAAGCGGCCGGCTGCTGACCATTCCCGGCCTCTACCTGCGCATCAACTCCCAGTTCATTCTTTTGAGCGCCAACCTGCTGGCCGGCATCGTCTACCACCATGGGCACTAGCAAACCACCGTTCAAGGCCGCTTCCCTGGCCCTGCTGCTCGCCCTGCTGCTGGCCGCCGGCGCCGCCGTTTCCCTGACCCGCGGTTCCTGGCCGCTGCCGGCCGGCCGGGTGGCCGCCATTATCATGAGCAAATGCGGGCTGCCGGCCGCCGGGCGGCCGCCAACGCCGGTGGAAACCGCCATCATCTGGGACGGCCGCCTGCCCCGGCTACTGACCGCCGCCCTGGTGGGCTTCGCCCTCGCCGCGGCCGGGGCGGTAATGCAGGGCATCTTCCGCAACCCGATGGCCAGCCCGGGAATCATCGGCATCAGCTCCGGGGCCGCCCTCGGAGCGGTGCTGGCCTTTTACCTGGGACTGACAGCCAGCTTCCCGGCGGCGCTGCCCTTGATGGCCGCCATCGGCGCCCTGGCCACCCTGGCGGCCGTTTACCTGATCGCCACCAGCGGCGGCCGCACCTCGATCGCCACCCTCCTGCTGGCCGGCATCGCCCTGAACCTGATCCTCGGGGCGGTTACCTCTTTCGTCATCACCCTCAGCACCCGGGAGTTTGACGTTGGACGCGTCATCGTCACCTGGCTGATGGGCGATCTCAACAACCGCCTCTGGCTCCACGTCCGGATTGTCGCTCTGACCACGGCGGCCGCCCTGCTGTTGATCTCCTGTTACGTCCGCGACCTCAACCTGCTCATGCTGGGGGAGGAGGAAGCCGCCAACCTCGGCGTCGAGGTCAACCGGGCCCGCAATCTCCTGCTGTTCGCCGCCTCGGCGATGACCGGCGGCGCCGTGGCGGTGGCCGGGGTCATCGGCTTCGTCGGCCTGGTAGCCCCGCACATGGTCCGGGGCATGGTCGGAGCCGACAACCGCCTGCTGCTGCCCCTGGCGGGGCTGCTGGGAGCGGTCTTCCTGGTCTACGCCGACCTGCTCGTGCGGCTGGTGATTCCCGTGGACCTGAAAATCGGCGTCCTCACCTCGCTGCTGGGGGGACCGTTTTTTATCTACCAGATTATCCGCTACCGCCACCGCTTTGAATTCATGTAACCGGCAATTCCCGGAAGTGGACGGCAATGCCGGCCAATGACCGGCCGCCATCCCGGCAGGCCGACAACCGCAAGGAGAGAGATTTACCGCCATGACCAAGGAAAACAGCGCCGACAGCCGCCGGGAGCGGCTGCGGGCATTGAAAGCCGCCATTGCCTCCGTGGTGGTCGGCCAGGAAGAACTGATTGACACCCTGATCATCACCCTGCTGGCCCGGGGGCACCTGCTCCTCGAAGGGGTGCCCGGGGTCGCCAAGTCCCTGGCGGCCGAAACCTTCGCCAAGTGCTGCGGCGGCACCTTCAACCGCTTCCAGTTCACCCCCGACAAGCTGCCGGGCGACATCCTGGGCGGTCTGGTTTTCAAGGCCCGGGACGAAAGCTTCACTTACCGCCGGGGACCGATCTTCTGCAACTTTTTCCTGGCCGATGAAATCAACCGGGCCTCGCCCAAGGTCCAGTCGGCTTTGCTCCAGGCGATGCAGGAAGGGGAGGTAAGCAGCGAGGAACACAACTTCCCCCTGCCGCGCCCCTTCATGGTGATGGCGACCCAGAATCCCATCGAACAGGTGGGCACCTACCCGCTGGCCGAAGCCCAGGTCGACCGTTTCATGGTCAAGTTCGAGGTTTCCTACCTGGATTACCGGGAGGAGCTGGAACTGCTGCGCCGCAAGCATACCGATTTCAGGCGGCGGGTAGCGGCACTGCAGCCGCTGCTCGATCCGGAAACCATCACCGCCTGCCAGGAAGCTGCCCACAACGAGATCACGGTCACCGAAACCGTACTGAAATATATCCTCAACCTCTGCCTGAACAGCCGGCCGCGCCCCCGGGGAGAGGCCGGCTACCGGCCGGAAATCCACGACTACCTGCAGCTCGGGGCTTCGCCGCGGGCGGCCGAATCGCTGCTGGCACTGGCCAAAGCCCGGGCCTTCTACGCCGGCCGCCAGGAGCTGGACTTCAGTGACGTCGAGGCTCTTCTGCCGCTGGTTTTGGCTCACCGCCTGCTGCTCAACCACCGCGCCCTGGCCGAAGAGGTCAGTGCCCGGCAGCTGGTGTCCCGAATCATTGAAACCACCCCGGCTTATTGAACTTGCAGCCGGCGTGCAGACTGAAGAAGGCGACAACCCTTTCTTAAGGATCAGTCCGATGGCCGAAATCACCACCGCCGCCGACCACCAGGCCAGCCCCGCGGCCCGGCTGCTTGCCCGGCGCCGCTTTATCGAGCTTGCCGCCCGCCGGCCGGTGGACGACTTTCTTTCCGGAAGCTGGGAAAGCCGCCGGCCGGGCAGCGGCTACGAATTCGAAACTCTGCGTGAAATGGCTCCCGGCGACCCGGTCAGGCTCATTGACTGGGGGGCCCGGGCCCGGACCGGCAAGCTCTACGTCCGCGAGTTCCTGGGGGAAAGCTTTTTTCGCCTTCATCTCGTCTGCGACCTGAGCGCCTCGATGGCCGGCGGCCGCAAGGCGGCGCTGATGGCCGAAATTGCCGTTTCCCTGGCCTGGTCGGCAATCTCGACCGGCAATCCTTGCGGCCTGCTGCTCTGGGCCGCCGAGCCGGCCGCCTACCTGGCACCCGCCGTCGGCCGCGAACATCTCCTGGCCCTGACCGAGACTCTGGCCCGGCTCCGGTCCCAGGCCGGCAAGGCCTTTGCCGCCAACCGGGCCGCGGCTTTCCTCAGGGAGCAGCACGCCGGCGGCCTGGTTTTTTTCCTTGCCGACTTTCTCGACAATACCAGCCCGGCCGACCTGGTGCTGCCGGGTACGGAAGTCAAGGTCGTCCAGATCCTCGAGGAAAGCGAAAAACAACTGCCCCCGGGCCTTAAGGGCTTGGCAGTCTGCCGCGACCCGGAAAGCGGCCGCCAGGCGCTCGTTGATCTCGCCCGCTGGCGCCGTTACAACCGGGCGATGGCCGACTACCTGGCATCTTTCCAGGAAGGCCTGCGCCGGCTGGCCATCGCCGCCACCGTCATCACGCCGGCCGATGACTACGTTCCCCTGCTCAACCGTTTGGGGGAAGCGGTGAATGCGGGCCATCGGTGACCGCCGACAGCGAGAGGTAGCTGAAAAACATGTCCATTGCTCCTGAAAAACGCCGCCGCGTCGTCCGGACCGGGCTGATTTTCCTTTGGCTGGCCTGCCTGGCCCTCCTGCGGCCCCCCCTATCTTTGGCGACGGGAACAAGGGGAAACGCCTCCGTCGGCATGGTGGTGCTTTCCTCGCCGCGGGCCGGGGGCAGAGTCGGCGACCCCATACCCTGCCGGCTGGAGATCACCGTTGCCAACCAGGCCCGGCTCGATCCCGGCTCGCTGGCCCAGCTCGAAATCCGGCCGGACAAACTGCCCGGCGAACTTTACCGCAGCTGGCTGCCCGCCAGCGGCCGGAGCGCGGCAGCGGCCGGGGAAAAAATTGTCCTCAGGGGCAAGATCACCATCTACGCCCCCGGCCAGTACCGGATTTCAACTTCCCCGCTGGTCTGCCGACTCCGGGACGAAAACGGCAAAACCCGGCTGGTCGATCTGCCGGTGGTCACTTTAACGGTTAAAATCGCCGGCCTGCAGCCTGAACTGGCCGCCCGCCCGCTTTCACTGGTACTGCCGGACACCCCGCCGCCGCGGCCGCCCCGGCCGGCCTCGCGGCCTTTTCTGACCACAGCGGCCGGCTATGCCGGCATTCTCTGCCTGCTGGCCGCCCTGTTCTGCGGCCTCGGGGTCTATTGCGAGTGGCGGCGGCCGGCTCCGGCAAGCCCGGGGGCGGAACCTCCGGCGGCAAGTCCCCGGGAACGTCTGGAAAAACTGTTGACCGCGGCCGGAAATGCCGACTGGCAGCGGCTGGTGGCCATCGACCACGAACTGCGCGCCTTCCTGCTGGCGGCACTGGCCCGGCCGGCGCTCCGTCCCGGCGGCAGCGGCCGGCATTTCGCCGGCCGCCTGGCCCCGCACCTGGAACCGGAAAAGGCGGCCGAGCTGGCCCTGATATGGACGGAAATCGACCGGCTGGTGGCCGCCGAGGGCGGCCAGCCAGCGGCAATCAGCCGCCTCTGCCGGCGGCTGGCGGCCTGGCTGGCGACTTTCACCACCGCCAACGGCAAGAACAAAGGGAAAACCAATGGGCTTTGAACATCCCGCTTTTTTGCTGCTGCCGGTTGTCTGGTGGCTGGCAGTCCGCCGGCGCCGCCGCCAACCCGGGCTGCCCTTTGCCCCGGTGGGCCTTTTTGCCGCCCAGCTGCGGCCCGCCCCGGTCAAAACCCGGCTGCCGGCCTGGCTGGGCACGCTCCTGCTCCTGCTGCTGATCCTGGCCGCCGCCGGGTTCCACTATTCCCAAACCATTATCCACCACACCCGGGAAAGCCGCTGGCTGATGCTGGTCCAAGACCTTTCCGGCTCAACGCGCCGCCCCTCGGGCAGCCCGGGCAAAACCCTGGGCGACATCGCCCTGGACGGCCTCAAAAATTTCGTCCGCCAGCGGCCGCCGGAAGACCTGATCGGCCTGGTTGCCTTTTCCAGCTACGCCCGTCTCCTGGCCCCGCTGACCTTCGACCGGGAAATCATCATGGACAAGCTCAACCAGCTTGACCGCCATTCGACCAATCCCGTGGTCCGCCGGCTCTCGGCGGGCGGCGCCACCAATGTCTCTTACGCCGTCTGGCTGGCAATGTGTTCCTTTTTCATGACCCTGCCCCAAGAGCAGCGGCCTAGTTTTGCCGAGCTTCGCGATCTTCGCCTCCGGCTCGCCGGTCGCCGGGAAGTGGCGGTCCCGGCCCCCTTACAGGTTCTGGCCGGCAGGAAGGGTCTGGCCATCATCCTGTTCACCGACGGCCGCATCAAGGCCACGGCCGCCAGCCGCGACCTGCCCGATTTCATCACCCTGGGAATGCTGCTGAAAAAACTTGGCATTCACCTCTACCTGATCGCGGTCGACGGCCGGGTCGACGGACAGGTTGCCGCGCTGATGCGGCAAATGCCTGGGAGACTTTTCCTGCTGCCCGGCCGGCTGAACCGGGAGAAAATGCTGGCAATCTACGCGGCCATCAACGCGCTCGAGCGGAACCGGATGCTGGCCACCAGTGAAACCGTACCCCGCCAGACCCGTCCCTGGCTGACCGGGCTGGCCTTTTTCCTCTTCCTGGGGCTGGCCGCCTTGCGGCTGACCCCGGAATTTGCCCGGTGGTAGTTCATGGCAAGAAAGTCTAGCCTCCGCCTCTGGATCTACCTGGTTGCCGGCCTGCTGTTCCTGGCCGCCGGCATCACGCTGCTCAGCTGGTCCGAGAGCCAGCGGTCGGCCGAGCGCCGGGCCCGGCGCCGCTGGCATCGGATCATGGCCCTTGACCGGGAGCCGGAGCCGGAAAAAGCGCTGGCCGCCGGCCGGGAACTCGACCCCGAAAACCCCTTCGTCGGCATCCGGATGATGCGCCGGCAGTGGCAGCTGGCCCGCCGGCTGTACCAGGAAGAAGACCGGAAAGCGGCGGCGGCAACGGCCGCGTCTAGACACCACGCTCTCAACCGGCTGCTCGGCGAGCTGGAAAAAACCGGGCAGCGGCTGCGAACGGTTCACCCGCCGCCAGCCATCGGCTGGCGCGTGGAAAACCTGCTCGGCGCCGGCTATCTGATGCAGGCCCTGCTGGTTCTCGATCAGCCCGGGGAAGTAAAAAGCTGCCAGGCTTTGCTCCATCAGGCAATCGCCTGCTTCAAAAAGGCCATCACCCAGGTCGACCGCCTGCCGGCGGCCGACACCGGCCAGGGCAACATCCCCCGCTGGAACCTGGAGCTTCTGATTACCGCCGGCCGGTTGGCCCGCCTGGCCCTGGCCGACACCCGGTCCGCGAACCGCTACGATCTGCGCCGCAACCTGACCATCTTGCTGCCGGGGTCTTCCGGCTACCTCGCCGGCGAACCTCCTGACAGCCGGGTCCGCAAATGATCGAGTTCCTCCATCCCGGCCGCCTGTTGCTGGCGGCCGCCGTGCTGCTCTACTGGGGAGCGGCCGGCTGGCAGGCGCGGCGGCGGGCGAAAGAAAAGGAAAAAATTTTCCGGGTAGCCAACGCCGGAACCGGAACCAGGCGGGAACTGTGCTTCGGCCTGGGCGGCATTTTACTCGTCCTGGCCCTGGCCGGGCCCGGTTACTGGCGGCAGCTCGACCAGGTCGAGCGCCGGGGAATCAGGATCGCGGTTGCCATTGACGTCTCCAAGTCGATGCTGGCCGAGGACGTCGCCCGGCCGGCCCGGAACCGGATCGACCGGGCCCGGCGTTTCGTCCTGCAGCTGCTCGACCACCTCAGCGGCGAAAAGATCGGGATCAGCGTTTTTGCCGCCGAAGGTTTTATCCTGGTTCCCCTGACCCGGGACTACGGCTACTGCCGCTACCTGGTGGAAAACCTTGACGAAATGGCGGTCGCGGCCCCGGGCAGCAGCCTGGCCGCCGGGCTGGAGGAGGCCCTCGCCCTCCTGGCTGCGAACCCGGAAAAAGGAGAGGATGGGGCCGGAGTCATTGTCCTGCTCTCCGACGGCGAAGACCTGGAAAGCGACCCTGGCCGGGCCCTCAAGCTGGCTTCCCGGGCCCGCCGGCACCAAATTGCCATCTGGACTCTGGGCATCGGCCGCCGGGCCGACTGCCTGATTCCAATCCGCACCCCCGACGGCCGTCAAATCATCGACTATTACCGCGACCACGAAAACAACTTCCTGACCACCGCCCGCACCGATGCCACGCTGCGCCGGCTGGCCGCGGCCGGCGGCGGGGAATTCGGGGTGCTCGACCGCCGGCTGACCGCCGCCGGGCTCCTGGCCCGGATCAACAAAAAGATCCACGCCTCGGGGAACGGCGCCGTGAGGGTAAAACAGCGGCTTGACCTTTCCCCCTGGCTGCTGGCCGCGGCCTTTTCCTGCCTGGTCCCCATCCTCGCCGGCCGGGAAAATAGCGCTTGACCTGGAGGGTTTCTTGTGCCAATTTAAAGGACGGGATAAAAATGAAACGTTGGTTTATTTTTATCGGAACCGGGGTAGTTAAAGGTCAGTAAAAGTTGTTTATTGTAATTTAAAGTAAGAGTTGTTCGTAGCTCTGGCGGCCGGCAACCGGCGGACCGGCGGACGGTCCGACCGCAAGGTCAAGGCATCAGCAAAGGCAGGAGGACAAAAATGGCAGACAGGATTTTTCGCGTCAACATGGGCGATCTGAGCGTCAAGATCGAGGATGTACCCGAGGCCTGGCAGGGGCTCGGCGGCCGGGCGCTGACCTCGGCAATCGTGGCCGCCGAGGTCAAGCCCACCTGCCATCCTCTGGGCAAATACAACAAGCTGGTCTTTGCTCCCGGGCTGCTGTCCGGCACCCGGGCGGCCAATTCGGGCCGGCTTTCGGCCGGCGCCAAAAGCCCGCTGACCGGCACCATCAAGGAATGCAACGCCGGCGGCACCGCCGCCCAGCTTTTCGCCCGCATGGGCATCAAAGCCCTGATCCTTGAGGGAATGCCGGCGGGCGACGGCTTCTATGCCCTGAAAGTCACCACTGACGGGGTGGAAATCAAACCCGAAACCGAACTGGTGGGGGCCGGCAACTTCGCCGTTATCGAAGCCCTGGAGAAAAGCGGCGGCAAGGACTGCGGCCTGCTGACCATTGGCCAGGCCGGCGAACGCCGCCAGTTGGCCGCCAACATCTCGGTCAAGGATCCCGACGGCAAGCTGCGCAGCCTCGGGCGCGGCGGCCTCGGGGCGGTGATGGGCGCGAAAAAGGTCAAATACATCGTCATCGACGCCGCCGGGGCCCCGAAAACCGTGCCGCTGGTGGACGAAGAAAAATTCAAGGCGGCGGCCAAGACCTTCGCCCGGGCCCTGCTCGACCACCCGGTGTGCGGCAGCGCCCTGGGCGAGTACGGCACCGACGTGCTGATCAACATCGTCAACGAGGTGGGCGCCCTGCCGACCAGGAACTTCCGCTCCGGCCAGTTTGACCAGCACGAAATGATCAGCGGCGAAAAAATGGCCGCTATGATCAAGGAACGCGGCGGCAAGACCAAGCACGGCTGCCATGCCGGCTGCGTCATGCAGTGCTCCCAGGTCTTCGTCGACCGGGACGGCAACTATGTCACCTCGGGTTTCGAGTATGAAACCATCTGGGCCATGGGAGCCCACTGCTGTATTGACGATCTCGACCTGCTGGCCCAGGCCGACAGCATCATGGACGACATCGGGGTCGATTCCATCGAAATGTCGGTAACCATCGGGGTGGCGATGGAGGCCGGCATCATCGAGTTCGGCGACGGTCCCGGCCTTCTCCGCCTGCTCAACGAGGTCAAGGAAGGCACTCCCCTGGGCCGGATTCTTGGCTCCGGGGCGGCGGTCACCGGCAAGGTCTACGGCCTGACCCGGGTGCCGGTGGTCAAGAACCAGGCAATTCCCGCCTACGATCCCCGCTCGGTCAAGGGAATCGGCATCACCTACTGCACCACCACCATGGGCGCCGACCACACCGCCGGCTACACCATTGCCACCAACATCCTCAAATGCGGCGGCTTCGTCGACCCGCTCTCGAAAGAGGGCCAGGTGGAACTGTCCCGCAATCTGCAGATTGCCACCGCCGCCGTTGACAGCACCGGCCTCTGCATTTTCGTGGCCTTCGCGGTGCTTGACAACGAAGCGGCGCTGCCGGCGGTGGTCGACATGCTCAATGCCCGTTTTGGCACCAGCCTGACGGTGGACGACGTTACCGCCCTCGGCACCCAGGTGCTGAAAACCGAACACGCCTTCAACCAGGCCGCCGGTTTTACCAACGCCCACGACCGGCTGCCGGAATTTTTCGAGGAGCCGGTGCCGCCCCACAACGCCGTCTGGGATTTCAGCGACGAGGAGATCGACGCTTTCTGGAATTTCTAGGCGGGCGGCCGCCCGGCAGGAAAAACATAAAGGAAAAAAGCCGGGGAGCGATGCCGCTCCCCGGCTTTTTTTGCCTTGTTAGCGGCCAGGCGCCGTTCCCCAACGGGGGACGGTTTCAGCCGGCGAGAAAAGCCGCCCAGTGAGCCGCCAGGGCCGGGTTGCTAGCAAAGTGGGCATGGACGTAGGTCCCCCAGACCCGATCCCGGTGGTAGCCTTCCGGCTGCCAGTCGCCGCCGCGGGGCCGGCGGCGGAAAACCGCCGGCGAGCAACCGTCCAGACCGGTCATCGACGACCAGTGGAATTCATGGCCGCGGTAAAGGGTGCCCGCCGGCCCGCAGAGGCCGGCGGCCGCCGTCCGCACCTCGACGTAGCCGAGGCGGTGCAGGCGGCTTTCCATGGCGGCCGTTGCCGGCACGATGCCGCACATGGGCCAGCGGCGGCCGTCCCGGTCCACCAGCTGCCGGCAAAGGTACATAAAACCGCCGCACTCGGCATAGATCACCCCGCCGGCGGCCGCCAGGGCCGCCAGTTCCCGGCGCAGGCTCTCGTTGGCGGCCAGCTGCCGGGCAAACATCTCCGGAAAGCCGCCTCCCAGGTAGACGCCGGCAATCCCGGCCGGCAGCCTGGCATCCGCCAGGGGCGAAAAAGGCACCAGTTCGACGCCGTGCTGCCGCAGCAGATCCAGATTGTCCTGGTAGTAGAAACAGAAGGCGGCGTCCCGGGCGATTCCCAGCCGCACCCGGGGCGCCGCGGCCGCCGGGGCGGGCGCCGCCGCCGGCCGCGGCCGGGAACTGATGGCCACGAGGCGCTCCAAGTCGAGATGCTCCTCCATGGCCGCCCCCAGCTGTTCGTACCAGGAGCAGTCCCGGCCGTCCTCGTCCACGGTCACCAGCCCCAGGTGGCGCTCCGGCAGCTGCCAGTCGGCCCGGCGGGGCAGCGCCCCCACCAGGGGCGGCAGACCGGCGGCCGCCAGGGCCCGGCGGAGAATGGCCGCGTGGCCGGGACCGCCCACCCGGTTGGCAATTACGCCGGCGATCTCCACCCCGGGCTCGAAAGCCGCGAAGCCGCTGACCAGCGCCGCCAGAGAGCGGGCCATGGCCCGGGCGTCCACCACCAGGAAAACCGGCAGCTGCAGCAGCCGGGCCACGTGGGCGGTGCTGCCGTCCAGGGAGTCGGCGGCGGCGCCGTCAAACAGGCCCATCACCCCCTCGACCACGGCCCCGTCGATTCCCGGCCGGCAGTGGCGGGCAAAACAGTCCCGAACCGCCTCGGGGCCCATCATCCAGGTATCGAGGTTGCGGGAGGGCCGGCCGCAAACCAGGGTGTGGTGCCCGGGATCGATATAGTCGGGGCCGCATTTGAAGGGCTGCAGCCGCCAGCCGCGGCGGCGGAGGGCAGCCATGAGCCCCAGGGTGACCGTGGTCTTGCCAACCCCCGAGGCCACCCCGGCAACGCAAAACTGAAAGAAGCGCTCCCCGTCCGCCCCCGGCGGCCCGGCCTGGCCGGCTGGATGAACCGCCATTTTCAAGATCCCCCGAGCCGATAGCCGCGCCGGGTCACCAGGCGGCCGGCCAGCAAGGTCGTGGCCTGGTTGCCGATCACCACCACGGTGACCATGTCAACCTGGGAAACGGGCAGGGCGGCCAGCTCGCCGACCCAGGTTTCCTGCCCCGGCCGCCCGGCGTTTTTTACCAGGCCGGCCAGGGTTTGCGGCCCGCGGGCTGCCCGGAAGCCGGCAAGGGTCTCGGCAAACAGCTCCTGCCGGGAGCGGCTGCGGGGATTGTAAAGCACGCAGACCAGCTCCGTCGGCATCACCGCCGCCAGCCGCCGGCGGATCTCCTCCCGGGGAGTCAGCAAATCGGAAAGACTGATAACCACGAAATCGTTCATCAACGGCGCCCCGAGGACCGCCGCCGCCAGGGAGGCGGCGGTGATGCCGGGAATGACCTCGAAACCGATATCTTCCCGCCCCGCGGCGGCCAGCAGCTCCAGCAGCAGGCCGGCCATGCCGTAGACGCCGGCATCGCCGGAAGAAACCACCGCCACCCGCTTCCCGGCCGCGGCCAGCGCCACCGCCCGGCGGCAGCGCTCCACTTCGCCGCGCATGCCGGTGCTCACCACCTCCTGGTCAGCGAGCGCAAAAGCGATCTGTTCAACGTAAGGCCGGTAGCCGACTACCACCTCGGCGGCAGCCAGCGCCTGTCGAGCCTGGTCGGTCAACATGGCCGGCACTCCGGGACCGATGCCCACCGCACTGATCTTGCCGCCGCTCATGGCTGCAAACCTTCTTCCCGGCTTCCCGCGGCGGCCGGAGCCGGCGGCCAGGCCGCCACCGCCAGGGTCAGAGCCCCGAATTTTTCCTTGGGAACCAGCAGCTTTCCCCCGGCCGCCAGCAAGGCGGCCGCTTCGCTCACCGAAGGACTGCCGACCGCCTCCCGCACCCGCACCGAGGGCGAGGGGACCTCGACGGCCGCCAGTTCGGCGGCGGCGAAAAAAGTCAGCGGCCAGCCACGGCCGGAGGCAAAAGCCAACAGCCCCTCCTCGTCCCGCTTGACGTCCACCGAGGCCACTGCCGCCACCTGGGCGGGGGAAAAACCGTGTCGGGCAAACAGGCGGGTTACGGCGTCGTCAATGGCAGCCGCGGCCACCCCCCGCCGGCAGCCGATCCCCAATGCCAGCCGGGGACGGCGCAGAAAAAGCACCGGCTGGTCGGCTTGGGGCTTGACCACGGCGTCGTCGACCACCACCAGGCCGGCCAGACCGCTGGTTTCGCCGCCGGCCGGCACGTGAACCAGGCTTTCGTCGCCGGCAAAAAAGCGCTGGAAAACCTCCGGTTCGCAGGCAATGCCGATTGGCCGCCGGGCCAGCAGCAGGCTGTTGAGCGCCTTGATCTGTTCCGGGTTGAGCACCTGCCAGCCCCGGCTGGCGGCCAGCTCGTCGAAGGCCAGCAAGCCCTGGACGTCAGTGGCCGTGGTGATCACCGCCTGGCCGCCCAGCAGGGCGGCCGCCTGGCGGGCCAGCCGGTTGGCCCCGCCGATATGACCGCTGAGCAGGCTGATGCAGTACTCTCCCCGTTCGTCGGCTGCCACCACCGCCGGATCAACGGTCTTGTCGGCCAGCAGGCCGGCAATGGTCCGCAAAACAATGCCGGCGGCCATGATGAAAAGGTGGCCGTCATATCGCCGCCAGTTGTCCCGCACCTGTTGCCGGAAGCCGCCGGCCGGGAAAAAATTGCCCTCGCCGGCGGCAACCTGCCCCGCGAGCCGGGCGGCGAAGAAACCGGTAGCCGGCAGCCCAACCAGCAACCGGCGCGCTGGCTCCACCGCCGCCGGGGTGAGGGCGTAAACCGCCACTTTCCCGGTGAAAGCAGCCGCCCCCGGCCGGCC
>JAFDMG010000027.1 GCA_019306045.1 Deltaproteobacteria bacterium
CGGCATGATCATCAGTTTTGCCTTTATCAAGGAATCAGTCCCCCCGGACCTTGGCGGCACGGCGTCGGGAATCCTCAACATGGGGGTCATGGCCGGACCCATGATCCTGCAGCCTGCCGTCGGCTGGATCCTGGACCGGCAGTGGCAGGGAACGATGCTGAACGGCGTCAAGGTTTACAGCTTCGACGCCTACCGGTGCGGTTTTTCCCTGATGTTCGCCTGGCTGCTCCTGAGCGCCGTGCTGATTCTCTTCACCCGGGAAACCCGCTGCCAACAGCTGACCTGAAAAGCAAACCACACCGGCGGAGCCGCAACCCCTGACGCGGCCGGCGGCCCGTTCCTTCTCCGCCCCGGCCCGCGAAAAAACGGGCAGGCGCCTTCCCCGCCGGCAGCCACGGACGGAACCGTGCCATGCAGCCATTCATTCCCCGAACCGTCATCATTCTCGGGGTGGTATCCTTCCTGAACGATACCGCCAGCGAGATGATTACGCCGCTCCTGCCCCTGTTCCTGACGGCAACGCTGGGCGCCGGCCCGGCGGTGGTCGGCCTGGTTGAAGGCCTGGCCGAGGCCACGGCCAGCATCCTCAAGCTTCTGTCCGGCTGGCTGGCGGACCGGGGCTGGAACGCCAAGAAACTGGTGGTGGGCGGCTACGCGGTTTCCAACACCTCCCGGCCGCTGATCGGCTTCGCCCTGAACTGGAGCTGGGTACTGCTGCTGCGCTTCCTGGACCGGGTGGGCAAGGGCATCCGCACCGCTCCCCGGGACGCCCTGATCGCCGCCACCACCGACAAGCAGATTCGCGGGCGGGCTTTCGGTTTTCAGCGCACCCTGGACCACGGCGGCGCCATGCTCGGACCGCTGCTGGCTTTCGGCCTGCTCCAAGGGGGCATGACCATGGAACACGTTTTCCTGGTTTCGGTGGTACCGGGCGGACTGCTCATCCTGCTGCTGGTTTTCGGGCTCAAGCTGCCGGCGGCCGTCAAACCCGAACATCCTCCCGTGCGGCTGTCCTGGCGAGGCCTTGATCCCCGGGTTCGGGGGCTGGTACTGGCCTCGGGGGGACTGGCCCTGGCCACCACCCCCGAAGCTTTCCTGGTTCTCTGGGCCAACCAGGGAGGCATCGCCGTTGCCTGGGTGCCCCTGCTCTGGGCGGCCGCCAGCGGCATCAAGTCGCTGGTCTCCGGGCCGGCGGGAGCCCTGTCGGACCGTTGCGGCCGCCTAGCCATCGTTTCCCTCGGCTGGACCGCCCGGGTGTTGCTGCTGCTCGCTTTCGCCTGGCTGCCGGACCGGGGCCCTACCGTCTGGCTGCTTTTCCTGGGCTACGCGGCCGCCCTGGCGTTCACCGAAGGCGCGGAACGGGCCCTGGTGGGCGACTGTGCCCCCGCCGAGCAGCAGGGCACAGTATTCGGCCTTTACCACCTCCTGAACGGCATCCTGGTGCTGCCCGGCGCCGTCCTTTTTGGCGCCGTCTGGCAGGGGCTGGGAATGCGCAGTGCTTTTACCCTGGCGGCGGCGCTGACGGCCCTGGCGGCCGCCACCCTCCGGTGGCTGGCGAGCGGCGCCGCCCCCCGGGCGTAAGCGGCGGACCGGGACCTTTTCCCGGTGCCAGGCGGCGCCCCAGCCAGTCCGCCGCGCCAGCCGCCCCCCCATGGAGCCAGGCAAAAAAATTCCCTTGACAAACACAATATGTTGTGTATCTATGACAAAATAATCCTATATATTGTGTATAGGCAAGCATAATAATTTCCAGCAGTTAGCCAGAAATGAGAGGAAAACCATGACCAGCAACCAATCGCCGCTGCCGGAAAAACTGCCGGCCGGCGCCCCGATTCCCGAGTTTGCCGACAACGCCATGACGGTGCTCGAGCGCCGCTACCTGAAAAAAGACGACCAGGGCAATGTTTTGGAACAGCCGCAAGAAATGCTCTGGCGGGTGGCCCGCACCATCGCCGCCGGCGACCTGCTCTACGATCAGCAGGCGGACATCGCCGCCCTGGCCGACGAGTTCTACCGCCTGATGGCCCGCCTCGACTTCCTGCCCAACTCCCCGACCCTGATGAACGCCGGCCGGGAGCTGGGCCAGCTGTCGGCCTGTTTCGTCCTCCCGGTGGGCGACTCGATGGAGGAGATCTTCGAGGCGGTGAAGCAGACTGCCCTGATCCACAAGAGCGGCGGCGGCACCGGCTTCTCCTTTTCCCGCATCCGGCCGCGCAACGACGTGGTCCACTCCACCAAGGGGGTTTCCAGCGGCCCGATCTCCTTCATGACCGTTTTTGACAGCGCCACCGAAACCATCAAGCAGGGCGGCACCCGGCGGGGCGCCAACATGGCCATCCTCCGGGTCGACCACCCGGACATCATGGACTTCATCAAGGTCAAGGCCGATCTCTCCGTCCTCCACAACTTCAACCTCTCGGTGGCCATGACCGAGAAATTCATGGAAGCGGTGGAGAACGACAGCGACTACGACCTGATCAACCCCCGCACCGGCGAGCCGGTCAAGAAACAGAGCGCCAGGAAAATTTTCCGCCAGATCGTCAAGCAGGCCTGGCTCTCCGGCGAACCCGGAATCATTTTCCTCGACCGGATCAACGCCGACAATCCCACCCCCAAGGTCGGCGAGATCGAAAGCACCAATCCCTGCGGCGAACAGCCGCTGCTGCCCTACGAATCATGCAACCTGGGCTCCATCAACCTGGCCCACATGGTCAAGGACGGGGCCATCGACTTCGACAAGCTGGGGGCTGCCGTCGACCTGGCGGTGCACTTTCTCGACAACGTCGTCGACATCAACCACTACCCCCTGCCTCAAATCGAAAAGATGACCAAGGGCAACCGCAAGATCGGCCTTGGGGTGATGGGCTTCGCCGACCTGCTACTGCAGCTGAATATCCCCTACTCCAGCGCCGAGGCGCTGGAAACGGCGGAAAAGGTGATGCGCTTTGTCGATGAGCGGGCCTTCGCCGCCTCGGTCAGGCTGGGAGAAACCCGGGGCGCCTTTCCCAACTTCCCGGAAAGCGTCTACGGCGAACGGGACCCCCAGACCCCGGTGCGCAACGCCACCCGGACCACCATCGCCCCCACCGGCACCATCAGCATCCTGGCGGGATGTTCCAGCGGCATCGAGCCTCTGTTTGCCGTTGCTTTCGTCCGCCGGGTGATGGACAACGACGAGTTCTTCGAAGTCAATCCCATTTTTGCCCGCATCGCCAAGGAGGAGGGGTTTTACAGCCAGGAAATCCTGCGCCGGATCGCCAATACCGGCAGCGTCCAGGGCATCGAGGAGATCCCGCTGAAATACCGGCTGATTTTCGAAACCGCCCATGACATCCGGCCCAAGGATCATATCGCCATTCAGGCCGCTTTCCAGAAATACACTGACAACGCCGTCAGCAAGACGATCAACTTCGCCCACGACGCCACCGAGGAAGAGGTGGAGGAAGCCTTCATGCTGGCCTACCGGCTGCACTGCAAGGGGGTGACCATTTACCGGGACGGCTGCCGGGAAAACCAGGTACTCAACATCGGGGCCACCGACCAGAAGGCGGCGGTGCCGGGCGACAAACCGGTCAAGCGCGACCGGCCGCGGGCCCTGACCGGCCAGACTTTCCAGATGACCACCGGCTGCGGCCCCCTGTACGTGACCATCAACGTCGACGAGGAGGGCCGGCAGTTCGAACTCTTCAACACCATCGGCAAGGCCGGCGGCTGCGCCGCCAGCCAGTGCGAGGCCATCGGCCGGCTGGTGTCCCTGGCCTGGCGCAGCGGCCTGCCGGCGGAACCGGTGGTCAAACAGCTGATCGGCATCAGCTGCCACAAGCCTTTCGGCTTCGGCGACAACAAGGTCACCTCCTGCGCCGACGCCATCGCCCAGGCGATCAGGATGCAGCTGGAGCAGAGCAACGGCTACCAGGACCAGTCCCTCAAGGAGAAAAACAACGCCTTCGGCGCCTGCCCCGAATGCGGCGGCGTGGTGGAACACGAGGGCGGCTGCTGCGTCTGTCACGCCTGCGGCTACTCGGAGTGCGCCTGAGTTTGGCGCCAGCGCCACCAAAAAGGGGTGCGGCCCAGCGCGGGCCGCACCCCTTTTTCATGCGGGTGAAATTGACTTGCGGCGTCTGCCTACTCCCGCCCCCCCAACAGGCGCTGGAAATGACGTCGGAGCATGTCGATGTGTTGCCGGAGGTTGTAGAGCTCGGAGGCAAATGACAGGGGCACCGAGATGTTGCGCACCTCGCTCTCGATGTTGTCCAGCGCGGCCAGCGATGCCTTGACCTTCTCCGGGCCGGCGGTTTCCTGGTGCACATCGTAGTCGAGCAGCTGCAGCTCATCGTACCAGCGGTAGATCCGCGACCGCATCCGCCAGCGGTAGGTCAGAGGCAGGATGCGGGTCAGGGGCACGAAAAGGGCCAGCAGGGGCAGCAGCATGATTTTGAGCCGGTCAATGATAATCGCCGCCCAGAAGGGCAGGTAGCGCTGCAGGAACGGCGGTCCGTACTTGTAAAAACGCTCCGCCTCCTCGTGCAGGGGAAAATCAAGGAAATCCGGCGAGGGGAACTTGTGCCCGCTGCCGCTGGCATGGAGAAAGGGATCGTTGGTGTGCACCCGGGCGGCGATCTGGATGAGCAGGCCGGCCAGGGCCGGGTGCAGTTCCTGGCTGACCACCAGGGTGGCGGTCGGGGCCAGCAGGTGCACCGGGTGGTCGGGAATGTCGGCTCCCAGGTCGACCACCCCCTCCGGCAGCTCCACGTGGGAAAGAAAGTAATAGCGCATGGAATAGGCCGACGCCCGGGCAAAGCTCATCGGCTTGACCCCGGGAGCGTGCAGCAGCTTCTGCACGGTGGCGGCCTCCAGGGAAGCCACGGTAATCACCGCGTCGAGACGGCCGGCAAGCAGGGCATCCACGGCCGCCATGCCGCCCAGTCTGGTCAGCTCGTCATCCGGCAGCTTGATCTTGTTGACCGCCAGCAGCTGTTGGGCCACCACCCGCGTGCCGCTGCCCTCCGGGCCGATGGCAATCCGCTTGCCGGCCAGCTTCGCCAGGCAGGTAGGCTCCGGCTTGATGGTGGTAAATACCCAGAGCGGCTCATAGTAGAGACTGCCCAGCCCCAAAAGATTGGGATACTTTTCCGGGCTGCCGATGCCGCCCTGGACAAAGGCGGCATCCACCTCGCCCTGGTGCAGCAGCTTGAGGTTCTCCACCGACCCGGAAGTCCGGCGGATCACCAGCTTGATCTTGTCGCGGGCCAGCAGTTCCTGGTACCGCCGGGCAAACTGGTAATAGGCCCCGTGGACGGAACCGGTGGCAATGGTCAGGGTCTTGGGAGGCGCCGGCTCGACAAACTGGTAGGTCACCATGAAGGCGACCAGGGCGATCAGCAGGCCATAGCAGTAGTAGCTGATCGTTTCCCGCAGGGTCCGCTGACCCTTTTTTTCATCCACTCTGGTACTCATGCGCTAACAGGCAGCCGTCAGGAAGCGGCGGGTTGACTTTAATCCAGGTATTCCACTTTGTCACCCATCGGCCGGCCGCTTTTTTTCAAAGCTTCCCGGATCTGCTCCAGGGTTACTTTCTCGTCGTCGTAGACTATCGTCAAGGCGTGCCGTTTCTTGTCCGTGGCGACTTCCTTGACCCCGTCAATTTTTTTCAGGGCAGAACTTGCCCTTTTACAGCTCATTATTCAGGTACAGCTGGGCACGCTGACCCGAACCTTTTTGGTGGCCGCCACCCCCGGGGCCGCCGCTGCCAGCATGAAAACCACCGCCGCCAAAAAGCACCAAAAACATTTGCCCGCTCTCGCCATTGTCATTCTCCTTGCTGTTTGCTCGGACCGGCCGGTGTTCGCCCTTGCCCGCTTAATCTTCAACCTCTGGAATCAGCAGCGTCCCTCATACTGTTTACGCTTCTTAAAGCCGGTAAATCGAGCGCCTGCAGCGCTGAAAACAGCGCTGGTTACCGTATTATAAACACCCAAGGCGAGCTTGGCGCCCGCAACCCAAATCAAGGTATCTGGATGTTCCGGCATGGCTCTCGCTCATTCTCGCGGCACATCGTGTGCCGGCTCCGAGGCGTCCGCCGCGAATCACCGTCGTGGTGATTCGTTCGGCGGCCAATACCGCTATGAGCCAAGCCCGAACATCATGAACGCATTCCCGACAATTTCTTGTTTCTTGTGACAGCATTTCAGGCGTAAGGCACTAAGACAGGAATGTTGTGGAATTAATACCGGCAATTTTCCCAAAGCGCAAATGAAATCTGCCGCCGGCTCAGTTATCCGGCCGGGCGTAAAAGGCCAGCATGAGGCCGGTGGCGGCGCCGACAATCGTCCATGACCATGGATTGGCCGATGCCGGTCAGGTACTGCCGACGCATTTGACCACGAAGCCGACGGCCACGCCGATGAGGGCCCCGGCCGCCAGGCCGTAAAAGTATTTCTTCATTGTCTACCTCGACAAACCACTGCCGCCGGCAAACGGCGAACGCACGGCAGCCGCCGCGCCTGGAAACCGAAAAAAAGCGTTGTCCACCGGCCAAACCGGCCGCCTTCTCCGCAGGCGGCCGCCAGGCACAAAAAAACCGGGGGAGATGCCAACTCTTCCCCGGTTTGCCGCCCCGTGGACCCGCCGGTCAAACCGGCAGCAGATTCCCGGCGGCCACGGCGAAATCCTTGTCCAGGCAGGTGGGCAGCACCATGAGCGCCCCGGCCGGCCGGGTATAGCGGGAAATGAACCTTGCCAGCAACTGCCGGCGGTTTTCATCCAGGCGGCGAAACTCCACGTGCCGCCGGCGGACCATCAGCGGCCGGTAGCGGGTCTGGTCCCGCACCAGGACATCGTCGACCGTACGGCAGGACAGGTTGCGCAACACCAGCCCCCCGGTCACCGGGAACAGGTCAATGCCGCTGACCTCGTCCACATGCCAGCCGAAGGTATAGTAAAAAAAGGATACCCCGCCCAGGCTCAAATCGATAATCTGGCCCTGAATATGCCCGTAAGGGCGCAACAGGGCATACACCCCACTTCTCGCCGGCCGCCGGTTAAAGCGCCGCTGTTCCCGCACCGCGCCCATTTCCTCACCTCCTGCAAACCACCTCATTTATTAATGATAATCGATAAACCGCGGAAGTCAAGGCAAACGGCGGTAAAAAAGGGGCGAATAAGGTTGCAATATTCTCGCAAAGGTTTATAGTGCCTCCCTGTCCCGCCACCGCCGGGCGGGCGGCACCGAACTGGAAGCCGGCCAGCCGACCGGCACCACTCCCAACCTTGATGTCAGCCAACAATGGAAAACAGCCGCCGCAACGAGAAAATCCGCAACATCGCCATCATCGCCCACGTCGACCACGGCAAAACCACCCTGGTGGACGCCATGTTCAAGCAGAGCGGGCTCTTCCGCCCCGGCCAGGAGGTGGACGAACGCCTGATGGACCGCCTGGACCTGGAACGGGAACGGGGCATCACCATTGCCGCCAAGAACTGCTCGGTCCGCTACCGGGAGGTGAAGATCAACATTATCGACACCCCGGGGCACGCCGATTTCAGCGGCGAGGTGGAGCGGGCCCTGTCGATGGCCGACGGCGCCATCCTGCTGGTGGACGCCTCCGAGGGACCGCTGCCGCAAACCCGCTTCGTCCTCAGGAAAACCCTGGAAAAGGGGCTGAAAATCATTGTCGTCATCAACAAGATCGACCGCCGGGACGCCCGGGTCAATGAAGTCCTCGACGAAATCTACGACCTGTTCATCGACCTGGACGCCGACGACCGGCAGCTGGACTTCCCCTGCCTGTATGCCATCGGCCGCCAGGGAATCGCCCAGCGCAGCCTGGAGGAAGAAAGCGACAACCTGGAACCGCTGTTTGCCGCCATTCTCGACGAGATCCCGGCCCCGGTCCACGACCCCGCCGCTCCCTTCCAGATGCTGGTGGCCGACCTGGGCTACTCCGACTACCTGGGGCGGCTGGCCATCGGCCGGGTTTTCAACGGCGCGGTGGCCGCCAACGATTCCCTGGTCTGCATCAACGAGCGGGGAGAGCGGCTGCCATTGAAAATCTCCCGTCTGCAGGTCTACGAGGGGATGCAGCTCCAGGCGGCGGCCGCGGCCGGCCCCGGGGAGATTGTCGTCCTCGCCGGCATCGAGGCGGTCAAGATCGGCGACACCATCTGCACCCGGGAGGCCCCCAAACCCCTGAAAAGGATCACCGTCGACGAGCCGACCATTGCCATGGAGTTCACCATCAACACCTCCCCTTTGAGCGGCCAGGAAGGCAGCATCGTCCAGTCCGGCAGAATCCGGGAACGGCTGCTCCGGGAAACCCTGCAGAACGTGGCCATCGAGTTCGAGCAGACCGACGACCGGGAGCGGTTCATCGTCAAGGGCCGGGGGGAGTTCCAGATGGCCATTCTCATCGAGACCATGCGCCGGGAGGGTTTTGAACTCAGCGTCGGCCGGCCGCGGGTCATCTACCGCCAGGAAAACGGCACCCGCCTCGAACCGGTGGAAAACCTGTTCATCGACTGCAGCGAGGAGTTTCTCGGGGTGGTGGCCGAGAAGCTGTCCCGGCGCAAGGGCCGGCTGCAAAACCTGACCAACAACGGCAAGGGCCGGGTGCGGGCCGAATTCTCCGTGCCCTCCCGGGCGCTGATCGGCTACCGGGACGAATTTCTCACCGACACCAGGGGCACCGGCATCATGAACACCCTGTTCGCCGGCTACGAGCCCTACCGCGGCGACTTCGCCACCCGCTTCAACGGCTCGCTGGTGGCCGACCGCCAGGGGCGGGCGGTGGCCTACGCCCTCTACCACCTCGAACCGCGGGGGCGCCTGTTCATCGCCCCGGGGGAAGCGGTCTACGAGGGCATGATCATCGGCGAACACAACAAGGAAAACGACCTGAACGTCAATCCCTGCAAGGAAAAGAAGCTGACCAACCTGCGGGCCGCCGGCAAGGACGAAAACATCGTCTGCAGCCCGGTCAGGAAGCTGACCCTGGAGCGGGCGATCAACTTCATCCGCGACGACGAAATGGTGGAAGTAACCCCCCGCTCGATCCGCCTGCACAAGCGCCTGCTGCTGGCCCGGGAGCGGCACCAGGCCCGGCCGCCCAGGACGGCATGAGCACAAGCACCATCCCCAGACCCAACAATAAAAAAGCCGGCTTGAAGCCGGCTTTTTCCCTTTCATCCAGGTTGCGCGGCCGCCACCCCGGCCGCCCGGTCAGCTGGTTTTCACCAGCATGGTTTCCGGGTCGAGGCAGAGGTCGGGATAGCTCTTTCCCTCTTCCATCCCCTTGAGAACCTTGATGTAGATCTCCTTGCCCTCGGGCTGGAGCATGAGAATGACCGCGAACAGGTCCCTGACCTCCTGGAGCTGCACCGGCATGCCGTCCTCGCCGACCCCCTGGTGGCGATGGGTGCGGACGGTGAACCAGGCGTGGATTTCCAGGCGTTCGACCAGGTCCTTCATGGCCTTCAGCTGTTCCCGCAGGCCGTTTTCGGCAAAGGGCAGGCCATCCACGAGGATGATGTCAGGCACGAAGATGTCCTGGTCCGCCAGCTCCCGCACCCGCTCCTCCAGGCGTTCGACGGTAAACCCGTCCACCGGGAAAGTCATGATGAAGCGGTGGGGCAGCATCTGCTCCCACAGGGAGTCGACCCCGTCCACCTGGTACTGCCGGGCCAGGTCGCCCACCACTTCCTTGTACCAGAGGTTGACCTTGCGCACCGGCTCCTCGAAGCTGACGTGCAGGACATTTTTTTTCTGCAGCAGGGCGATAACGGCAATCTGGATCAGCAGGGAAGTCTTGCCGACCCCCGCCCGGGAGGAAATGGCCCCCAGGCCGCCGGCCGGCAGAAAGCCCCGGCTGCTGTCACCGAGGATATTGAGGGGATTGCGGACCACCAGATCGTTTTTCAACATGGCAAGATTCCTTTTTCGCAAATAGATTATCCGGGCCGCCGCCGCGGAATCGGGATTCAACATGGCCGGGCACCCGGGTTTGGCAACGGCATCAGGCGACGTTCTTTTTCGCCTCGGCGTGTTTCTTTTCCAGCTCCTCCAGCACCGACTGGGGCACCTGCTTGTAGGCGGCGAACTCCATGGTGAACTGGGCCTTGCCCTGGGTCGAGGAACGGAGGACGGTGGAATAGCCGAACATTTCCGCCAGGGGCACCTGGGCCTCGACGACGCACATGTGGCCTTCGTCCTGGGTGCCGAGGATGATCCCCCGGCGCTGGTTGATGGTGCCCATGACCGCTCCCTGGAACTCGGTGGGAGTTTCGACCACCACCTTCATGATCGGTTCGAGGATGGTCGGCTTCGCCTTCGGGTAGGCTTCCAGGAAAGCACCCCGGGCCGCCGCCTGGAAAGCCATCTCGGAGGAGTCCACCGAGTGGGCGGCGCCGTCGTTGATGACGATCTTGACGCCGGTAACCGGGTATTCCATTTTCGGCCCTTTCTTCATGCAGGCCAGGAAGCCCTTTTCGCAGGCCGGGATGTACTGGGTCGGGATGGCGCCGCCGGTAATCTTGTTCTCAAAGACGAATTCCTCGTCGGCCACCGGCTCCATGTAGCCGGCCACCCGCCCGAACTGGCCGGCGCCGCCGGTCTGCTTCTTGTGGGTGTAGTTGAACTCGGCCCGGCGGGTAATGGTTTCCCGGTAGGCCACCCGCGGCTGCCCGGTGCTCACCTCGGCGTTGTACTCCCGCCGCATCCGCTCGACGTAAACCTCCAGGTGCAGTTCGCCCATGCCCTCGATGATGGTTTCCCCGGTCTCCTCGTCCACGAAGGTGCGGAAGGTGGGATCTTCCTTGGAAAACCGGTTCAGGGCCTTGGACATGTTGACCTGGGCCTTGTTGTCCTTGGGCACCACCGCCAGGGAGATGACCGGGTTGGGCACGTACATGGAGGTCATGGTCAGGTTGAGGCCGGGGGCGACGAAGGTGTCGCCGGAGGCGCAGTCGACGCCGAAAAGGGCGCCGATGTAGCCGGCCGGCAGTTCGTCGATCTCTTCCATCTGGTTGGCATGCATGCGCACCAGGCGGCCGACCTTGACTTTCTTGCCGCTGCGGACGTTGACGATGGCATCGCCCTTGGCCAGGGTGCCCTGGTAAACCCGAATGTAGGTCAACTGCCCGTAGGGGCCGTCCTCGAGCTTGAACGCCAGGGAAACCAGCGGGTCTTCCGGGTTGCTGCTGAGCAGCACCGGCTCCTCGTCCCGGTCCAGGTCAAGGGCATAGTTTTCCACCTCGGTGGGCGCCGGCAGGATGGCGTTGACGGCGTCCAGCAGCGGCTGCACCCCCTTGTTCTTGTAGGCGGAGCCGATATAAACCGGGGTGATCTCCCGCTTCAGGGCCCCGCGCCGCAGGGCGTCGTAAATCATCTCCGGGGTGACTTCCTCCTCCTCGAGGATCGCCTCGGTCAACTCGTCGGAAAACATGGAAGCAGCGTCAACCAGCTCCTCGCGCTTGGCCTCGGCCTCGGCCAGCAGTTCGGCCGGGATCTCCTCGCAGCGGATCTGCTCGCCGTTGTCGCCGTCGAAATAGATGGCCTGCATGGCGATGAGATCGATGACGCCGGTGAAATCCGCCTCCAGGCCGATGGGCAGCTGCATGGCGACGGCGTTGTGGCCCAGTTTTTCCCGCAGCTGCTCGATGACCCGGGCCGGGTTGGCGCCGCTGCGGTCGCACTTGTTGATAAAAGCAATGCTCGGCACCTTGTAGCGCTTCATCTGCTGGTCGACGGTGATCGACTGGGACTGGACGCCGCCAACGGCGCAAAGCACGAGGATGGCGCCGTCGAGAACCCGCAGGGAGCGTTCCACCTCGATGGTGAAATCGACGTGCCCCGGGGTGTCGATGATGTTGATCTCGTAGCCCTTCCATTCGCAGAAGGTGGCCGCCGAGGCAATGGTGATCCCCCGCTCCTTCTCCAGTTCCATGGAATCCATGGTTGCCCCGACGCCGTCCTTGCCCTTGACGTCATGAATGGCGTGAATCCGGTTGGTGTAATAGAGGATCCGCTCGGTCAAGGTGGTCTTGCCGGAATCGATATGGGCGCTGATGCCGATATTTCTCACCTTGTCAATTTCCTTTTTCATTTTACTTTCCTTCTCCGTCAATCATTAATCTGTTTTGAAGCCGATCTTTTTTGCCGCCGCCTGTCCCGCCGCGGCCGCCCACGGCGGCAAACGACGCCGGACCGGTGCCCGGCGGGCTCGGCCACCTGCCAATAAAAGCTGCGGGAATGGTTAACAGGAATTTACTACAGAAACTTCTGGGGTAAATTTGCCGCCGGCAGTCTGTACAGTCGGTGTTCTGGGTGCCATTTCCTCCGGGCCGCTGCCCCATAGCCGCCCGCTGGCGGATATGAAGGGCAGAGCATATACACGATCACCGACCACAATGCAAGCTTTTTTTGCCGTTTTCCGCTCCCGGGCGTGTTTTTTTCTTGCCCCGGCCCGCCATTGCCCGCCGGCCAATTTCCCTTGCCCGACGGAAGGGGATATGCTAGTTTAGCTTTCCATGGACGACGAACAGCAAAAACGGGAAAAGGCCGCGCGGAAGCTGCGCCTGCTGCAGAAGCTCAACCGGATTTTCATCGGCCTGGGGGTGGTTTTCCTGCTGTACGTGATCTACGCCTACCTGGTCTATTTCTACACCCTGTACCAGGCAAAATGAAACCCCGCGCTTCCCGGCCGGTTCCACCCGGCTCCTTGCCGGCCATCCCGGAAAAACGGCAATCCAGGTAATCCCATGCCCGACACTTGTAGAAAAACCCCGGCCAGAGGCAGCATCGGCCTGGCCCTGGGCAGCGGTTCGGCCCGCGGCTGGTCCCACATCGGGGTCATCAACGAGCTGGAGAACCTCGGCATCAGGCCGGACATCGTCTGCGGCACCTCCATCGGCGCCCTGGTGGGCGGCGTCTACGTCAGCGGCCACCTGGAACAGCCTGCTTACCGGCGGCGGCTTCGTCGAGGGCCGGCGCCTGATCAACTTTTTCCGCGACTGCCTGGGCGAAGTCAACATCGAGGATCTTCCCCGGCCCTATGCCTGCGTGGCCACCGGCCTTTACAACGGCCGGGAAATCTGGTTCCAGGAAGGTCCCCTGCTGGAAGCCATCCGGGCTTCCATCGCCCTGCCCGGCTTCTTTACCCCGGTGTACCTCAACGACCAGTGGCTGGTGGACGGCGTGGACGGCGGCCTGGTCAACCCGGTGCCGATTTCCCTCTGCCGGGCCCTGGGAGCCGAGACGGTGATCGCCGTCAACCTCAACGGCGACCTGCTCGGCCGGCGCTTCAACGGCGCCGACCATCATCACGACGAGGCCGACGACGACCAGGAAAAGCCCCGGGACATCAGCGCCGAGCTGTCCCTGCTCCAGCGGCTTTCCGAGGAGATGAAACTGAAGGCCGACGCCCTGCTGGGGCACGTGTTTGACAACAATCACAAGGTCCAGGCCCCGGGGCTCTTCGAAGTCCTGGCCGGCTCCATCGCCATCATGCAGGACCGCCTGACCCGCAGCCGCATGGCCGGCGACCCGCCCGACATTACCATCACCCCGCGGGTACGTCACATCGGCCTGCTGGAGTTCGACCGGGCGGCGGAAGGGATCGCCGCCGGCCGGGAAAGCGTCCTGGCCGTGCGCTCGGCGCTCGAACACCTGCTGGAAAAAATCAGCCGGCGGCGGCGGTAGCACGGCAGCGCATGGCCAGGAAAAAACGGGACGATTTTCCGGCCGGGCCCGGACCAGCGGCGCCGGCGGTTTTCCGCTACCGGCTGGCGGACGGCTGGGAGGTGCTGGCCGGCAAAACCGACGCCGACAACGACCAGCTGAGTCTCAAGGCCGCCCACCCGGAAGACTGGTGGTTTCACGTTCGCGGCCA
>JAFDMG010000028.1 GCA_019306045.1 Deltaproteobacteria bacterium
TTCCTGCATGAAAGGCGGAATCGGCTTGGCCTGGTAGATCTTGCCGGTGGTCAGATTCTCGATGCTGCCCTCCCGGGGATCGATGCGCAGTTCGTCGCCGGACTTGATGCCGTCAACGGCCTCGTCCGATTCCAGGATCGGCAGGCCGGTGTTAAAAGCGTTGCGGTAGAAAATGCGGGCGAAGCTCTTGGCCACCACGCAGGCCACCCCGGCGGCCTTGATGGCAATCGGCGCGTGCTCCCGGGAGGAGCCGCAGCCGAAGTTCTTGTCGGCAACGATGATGTCGCCGGGCTTCATCTTGTCGACGAACTCCGGGTCGGCATCCTCCATGCAGTGGCGTGCCAGTTCCCGGGGATCGGAAGTATTGAGATAGCGGGCGGGAATGATGGCATCGGTATCGACGTCGGCACCGAATTTCCAGGCCCGGCCTTGGTAAACCATAGCTGCTCCTTGATCCTTTCTGGCTCTGCTGCTGATAATTTTCGTCTTTCAGCCGCCGACCACTTCTTCGGGACTGGCGATGCGGCCCTTGACGGCCGAGGCCGCCGCCACCGCCGGATTGCTGAGGTAAACTTCGCTGTCGGGGTGTCCCATGCGGCCGACGAAGTTGCGGTTGGTGGTGGCGATGGCCCGTTCGCCGGCGGCCAGGATGCCCATGTGGCCGCCAAGGCAGGGACCGCAGGTGGGGGTGCTGAACACCCCGCCGGCCTCGACGAAGATCTCCGCCAGCCCCTCGCGCACCGCCTGCAGGTAAACCGCCTGGGTGCCGGGAAGAATGATCAGGCGCACGTAAGGGGCCACTTGGCGGCCCTTGAGGATGGCCGCTGCCTCCCGCAGGTCTTCGATGCGGCCGTTGGTGCAGGAACCGATCACCACCTGGTCAATGGTGATGTTGGCGTCCACCGCCTCTTCCACGTCGCGGCTGTTTTCCGGCAGCGGCGGAAAGGCCACCTGGGGCTTGATGTGGGAGACGTCAATCTCCATCACGTAGGCGTAGCTGGCATCGGCGTCACTGGCAAAAACCTGGTAATCCCGCCTGGCCCGCGGGCGGACATAGTCCAGGGTAACCTCGTCGGGTATCATGATGCCGTTCTTGCCCCCAGCCTCGATGGCCATGTTGGCCATGGTCAGCCGGCCGTACATCGGCAGCCGGTCGATGGCCTCGCCGGTCATTTCCATGGCCTGGTACAGGGCGCCGTCAACGCCGATCTTGCCGATGGTGTACAGGATCAGGTCCTTGCCGCCGACCCAGGGACCCGGCTGGCCGTAATAGACGAACTTGATGGTTTCCGGCACCTTGAACCAGGCCTTGCCGGTGGCCATGGCCGCCGCCAGGTCGGTGCTGCCCACCCCGGTGGCAAAAGCCCCGAGGGCGCCGTAGGTGCAGGTGTGGGAATCGGCCCCGATCACCAGGTCGCCCGGCAGCACCAGGCCCTGTTCCGGCAGCAGGACGTGCTCGATGCCGACCCGGCCCTGCTCGAAATAGTTGGTCAGCCCCTGGCGGCGGGCAAAATCCCGCATCATCTTGGTCTGCTGGGCCGACTTGATGTCCTTGTTGGGAGTGAAATGGTCGGGAATGAGGATCACCCGCTCGGGATCGAAAACCTTTTCCAAGCCCAGCTTCTCGAACTCGGCAATGGCAATCGGCGCCGTGACGTCGTTGGCCAGGGCAATGTCCACCCGCGCCTCGATCAGCTGGCCGGGTTCGACAACATCATAACCGGCGTGGTAAGCCAGAATTTTTTCCGTGATGGTCATTGCCATGCCTGCCACCCCCTAGACCGTCACCTGCGGCCGGTTATGTTTCTTGTATTCCAGCTTGTTCAGGGCGTTGATATACGCCCTGGCACTGGCAACAATGATGTCGGTATGGGCTCCCTGGCCCATGACCACCAGCCCGTCTTCTTCAATCCTGACGGTAACTTCGCCCAAGGCGTCCGTCCCTCCTGTAATCGATTTGACATCATAAGTCAAGAGCTTACTGGCGGTGCCGGTCAGCCGTTTGATGGCCTTGATGGTGGCGTCCACCGGGCCGTCGCCGAACTCGGCCCCAAGCATGGTTTCCCCGTTGACTTCCAGCTGGATGGTGGCGCTGGGCACCGAAACGCTGCCGCTGTTGACACTCAGGTAAACCAGCTTGCAGTAATGGGGAATGCGGATGATTTCGTCGGCGATCAGGGCGTCGATATCCTCGTCGTAAACGTGTTTCTTCTTGTCCGCCAGCTTCTTGAACGCCTTGAAAGCGATCTCGATCTGCTCGTCGCTGAGCTCGTACCCCAGGGCGGAGATCTTGTCCCGGAAAGCGTGGCGCCCGGAATGCTTGCCCATTACCAGGGTGTTCTGGGGCACCCCCACCGATTCCGGCGTCATGATCTCGTAGGTGGACTTCTCCTTGAGCACGCCGTCCTGGTGAATGCCCGATTCATGGGCAAAGGCGTTGACCCCGACGATGGCCTTGTTGGGCTGCACCTGGATGCCGGTCACCTGGCTGACCAGGCGGCTGGCCGGGTAGATCTGGGTGGTAACAATGTTGGTTTCGTAGGCCAGCTTGTCATGGCGGGTGCGCAGGGCCATCACCAGCTCCTCGAGGGAGGCGTTGCCGGCCCGCTCGCCGATGCCGTTGACGGTGCACTCCACCTGGCGGGCGCCGTTTTCAATGGCGGCGATGGAGTTGGCGGTTCCCAGGCCGAGGTCGTTGTGGCAGTGAACCGAGATTACCGCCCGGTCGATGTTGGGCACCCGTTCCCGGATTGTCCTGATCAGGGCGCCGTATTCCTCGGGAATGGTGTAGCCGACCGTGTCGGGAATGTTGATGGTGGTCGCCCCGGCCTCGATGACGGCGGTGAAGATTTGCACCAGGAAATCGATCTCGCTGCGGGTGGCGTCCTCGGCCGAAAATTCGATGTTGCCGGTGTAGCGGCGGGCATACTTGATGGCGGCTACCGCGTCCGCCAGCACCTGGTCGGGGTTTTTCTGCAGCTTGTAGCGCATGTGGATGGGAGAGGTGGCGATAAAAACGTGCAGCCGGGGATTCTCCCCCGCCCGCAGGGCTTCCCAGGCCCGGTCGATGTCGCCCTGGTTGGCCCGGGCGAGACCGGTAATCTCGCAGCCGCGGATCTCCTTGGCCACCAGCTTCACCGCCGCAAAATCCCCCTCGGAAGCGATGGGAAAACCGGCTTCGATAATATCGACGCCCAGGCGCTCCAACTGCCGGGCAACCATCAGTTTTTCCTCGATGTTCATGCTGGCCCCGGGCGACTGCTCACCGTCCCGCAGGGTGGTGTCAAAAATCCTGATCAAACTCATGTCGGCCTCCTTGTTGTAGACAATTATGCTCGAAATTTACCCTGTTGCCAAATTTTTCCCGCCGGCAGCCAAAGAAAAACCCCCGGGTATTCCCCGGGGGTTTGGAAACCAGGTCTGCGAAGTGGAAAATGTCTTCACAAAACTTCTTCCTGTTTTTCCCCCGGGGGCAGCGGTTGCTTTAGTAGACCCAGCAGCTGCAGCAGGTATTCGCCGGGTCCGGAAAAAACGTAGAGAGCAAAGAGAACAAAAAGGGTAATCTGGGGCTCGGCCACCAAGATGACGATGAAAATCACCGCCATGACCAGGAACTGGAACGGCGCCCGGTCCCGGGCCAGGGAATCCTTGAAGCTGTGGTACTTGACGTTGCTGACCATGAGAAAGGCCAGGCCATAGATCAGCAGCAGGATGAAAATGTTGCGCACCGTACCGCTGCCGCCTAGCTGGAAAAAGATCATTACCGTCGAGGCCACCATGCTGGCCGCCGCCGGGATCGGCAGACCGGTAAAGTAGCGCTTGTCGGCGGTGTCCACCTGGACATTGAAGCGGGCCAGGCGCAGGGCGCCGCAGGCCAGGAACAGGAAGGCCGCCAGCCAGCCGAAACGGCCGTATTCCGACAGCCCCCAGATGTAGGCCAGGATGGCCGGGGCCATGCCGAAGGAGATCAGGTCGGCCAGGGAATCGAACTCCATGCCGAAGCGGCTGGTGGCGTTCATCAGCCGGGCCACCTTGCCGTCAAGGATGTCAAAGACGTTGGCCACGATAATCGCCGTCGCCGCCAGCTGGAAATTGCCCTTGAAAATTGAAATAATGGCAAAAAAACCGCAAAACAGGTTGCCCATGGTAAACAGGTTGGGCAACAGAAAGACACCGCGGATCATGACCTTTTCCTTGTCATCGGGTTGATAAAAGCCGCCGGCGGCGAGCCGTTTCAATCATAATGCAGGTAGCCGAGCACCGTCTCGCCGGCCTTCACGTACTGGCCGGGATGGACGTTGACGATGGTTTCCACCGGCAGGTAGACGTCAAGGCGGGAACCAAAGCGGATCAGGCCGAAACGTTCGCCCTTGACGACCTTGTCTTCCGGCTCCAGGTGGCAGACGATGCGGCGGGCCACCAGGCCGGCAATCTGGACGAATGCCACCCGGCTCTTCCAGGCGGTTTCCATGACAATCTCGTTGCGTTCATTCTCCCGCGAAGCCTTGTCCAGGTTGGCGGAAAAAAACTTGCCGGGATGGTAGCGGACTTCCACGATCCGGCCGCTGATGGGAATGCGGTTGACGTGGACGTCAAAAATGGACATGAAAATGCTGATCTTGATGCAGGGACCGGGCCCGTAAACCTCGGTGTCCTCCAGCTGGTCGACCACCAGGATCTTGCCGTCCGCCGGCGAAGCGACGGCATTCTCCAGCAACGGCGGATAGCGCTCCGGATCGCGGAAAAAATAGGCGGTGAACAGGGTCAGCAGCAAAAACAGCTTCGCCGTCAGCCCGAAGCCGAAAACCGCCAGCAGGACGCTCACGCCGCCAAAGATGGCCAGGAAGCGATAGCCCTCGGGATGAATATATTTAAGGATGGGCAGCTCTTTCATGAAAATTTCCCGCCGCTTTCAGGCTGGCGCTCAGTTCTTGTCCCGGTCCACCAGCCGGTCCTGGCCCAGCCAGCTCATCATCCGCCGCAGCCGGCCGCCCACTTCCTCCACCTGGTGTTCCTCCCCGGCCCGGGTGAGGGCGTTGAACACCGGCCGGTTGGCTTTGTTCTCCAGAATCCACTCCCGGGCGAAAGAGCCGTCCTGGATCTCCCCCAGGATCTCCTGCATCGCCTGGCGGCTACTGTCGTTGATCACCCGCGGCCCCCGGGTCAGGTCGCCGAACTGGGCCGTATTGCTGATGGAATAGCGCATGTTGGCGATGCCGCCCTCGTAGATCAGGTCAACGATCAACTTCATCTCGTGGACGCACTCGAAATAGGCCATCTCCGGGGCGTAGCCGGCCTTGACCAGGGTTTCGAAACCGGCGCGCATCAGCTCGGTGACCCCGCCGCAGAGCACCGCCTGCTCCCCGAAAAGGTCGGTCTCGGTCTCTTCGCGGAAAGTGGTCTCGATGATCCCCGCCCGGCCGCCGCCGATGCCGGAGGCGTAGGCGAGGGCCACTTCCTTGGTGTCGCCGCTGTCGTCCTGGTGGACGGCAATCAGGGTCGGCACCCCCATGCCCCGGGTATATTCGTGGCGCACCAGGTGGCCGGGACCTTTCGGGGCGGCCATGAAAACGTTGACTCCCGGGGCCGGGACGATCTGGCCGTAATGGATGTTGAAGCCGTGGGCAAAAGCCACGTAGTTGCCGGGCTCCAGGTTGGGGGCGATCTCTTCCCGGTAAAGGTCGGCCTGCAGCTCGTCCGGCACCAGGATCATCACCACGTCAGCCGCTTTCACCGCCGCCGCGGTTTCCTGCAACTCCAGGCCGCTGTCGGCGGCCTTGGCCCAGGAGCTGCCGCCCCGGCGCAGGCCGACGACGACGTCAAAGCCGCTGTCGTGGAGGTTGTGGGCATGGGCATGCCCCTGGCTGCCGTAGCCGATGATGGCAATTTTCTTGCCTTTCAAAAGATCGAGATCCGCGTCTTTTTCGTAATAAACCTTCATCAGGAGAAACCCCTTAAAAAAATCAGTGAATTAGCAGATGGTCGACAATGATCGTCAAAGCACATGTTGGCCCGGCAGCCTAGCCGCCGCCGGGATCAGACGGCCCGCAGGCGCATCCGGTTTTTCGTTTTCGCCTCCCGGGTCATGGCCACCACCCCGGTGCGGCTTATCTCCCGGATGCCGTAGGGCAGCAGGACATCGATGAAAGCCTGCAGCTTGCCTTCGTCGCCGGTGATCTCGACGATGGCCGACTTGGCCGACAGGTCGATGATCCGGCCGCGGAAAATCTCCACCACTTTCAGCACTTCCAGCCGCTTGCTGCCCTCAACCGCCACCTTGATCAGCATCATGCCCCGGGTCACGTGGTCGGTTTCGGTGAAATCAACCACCTTGATGACGTTGATCAGCTTGTTCAGCTGCTTGGTGATCTGCTCGATAATCTGCTCGTCGCCCCGGGTAACGATGGTCATGTGGGAGATGCTCGGGTCCTCGGTCTCGGCCACCGCCAGGCTCTCGATGTTGAAGCCCCGGCCGCTGAACAGGGAAGAGATGCGCGACAGCACCCCGAACTCGTTTTCCACCAGCACCCCGATAATATGTTTCATCTTCTCTTCTCTCCTCCCCTAAAAATCGTCTCGATGGTCAACCGGCAGGTTGCCCGGTTTTCAGACCAGCAGCATCTTGGAGATCGGTTCGCCGGCCGGAACCATGGGATAGACATTTTCCTCCCGGGCAACGACAAATTCCACGAAAACCGGCCGGTTGATCTCGAAGGCCTTTTTCAGCGTCGGCTCCACTTCCTTCGGCTTGGTGGCGCGCAGGCCGACGGCGCCGTAGGCTTCCGCCAGCTTGACGAAATTCGGGGCCACCGACATGTCGGTGGCGGAATAATGTTTGCGGAAAAAGAGTTCCTGCCACTGGCGGACCATTCCCAGGTAGCCGTTGTTGAGGATAATCACCTTCACCGGCAGCTGGTACTGGACCACGGTGGCCAGTTCCTGGATGTTCATCTGGATGCTGCCGTCGCCGGCGATGTCGATCACCAGGCGGTCGGGAAAGGCCACCTGCGCCCCCAGGGCCGCCGGGAAGCCGTAGCCCATGGTGCCCAGGCCGCCGGAGGTCAGCCAGGTCCGCGGCTGGGTAAACTCGTAGAACTGGGCGGCCCACATCTGGTTCTGCCCCACCTCGGTACTGATGATCGGGTTGAGATCCCGGGTCAGTTGGCAGATCTTCTCCACCACAAACTGGGGCTTGATCACCTCTTCCTGGATGTAGTCCAGGCGGTGCATATCCTTCCACTTGGCAATCTTGGCCAGCCAGTCGCCGTGGGCGCGGGCAAATTCGCTGACCTCCTCGTTCATCTCGTTGACGATCACCAGCATCTTGGTCAGCACATCCTTGACGTCGCCGACAATGGGAATGTCGACCTTGACGTTTTTGCTGATGGAGGTGGGATCAATGTCAATGTGGATGATCTTGGCACCGGGGGCGAACTCGTCGATCCGCCCGGTCACCCGGTCGTCAAAGCGGGCGCCGATGGCCACCAGCACATCGGACTCGGTCACCGCCATGTTGGCGCGGTAGGTGCCGTGCATCCCCAGCATGCCCAGGGAAAGTTCGTTGTTTTCCGGGAAAGCCCCCAGCCCCATCAGGGTGGTGGTGACCGGGATCTGCATGCGCACCGCCAGCTCGGTCAGCTGCTCGGCGGCATTCGCCAGCACCGCCCCGCCGCCGACGTAGAAAATCGGCCGCTTGGACTTGAGAATGGCCCGCACCGCCTTGCGCAGCTGTCCCGGGTGTCCCTCGTAGGTGGGGTTGTAGCCCCGCAGGTTGACGGTCTCCGGGTATTCGAAGTTCGTGCTGCCCACCAGGACGTCCTTGGGCAGATCCACAAGCACCGGTCCCGGCCGGCCGCTGCGGGCAATGTGAAAAGCCTCCTTGATAATCCGCGGCAGATCCTTGACATCCTTGACCAGGTAGTTGTGCTTGGTGCAGGGACGGGTAATGCCGACGATGTCGGCTTCCTGGAAAGCATCGTTGCCGATCAGGGCGGTGGGCACCTGGCCGGTGAAAACCACCAGGGGAATGGAATCCATGTAGGCAGTCGCCAGGCCGGTGACCGTGTTGGTGGCCCCGGGGCCGGAGGTCACCAGGGCCACGCCCACCTCGCCGGTGGCCCGGGCGTAGCCGTCGGCGGCGTGGACGGCAGCCTGCTCGTGGCGCACCAGGTAGTGCTTGATCTTGTAGTTGGGCAGTTCATCGTAGAGGTGAATCACCGCCCCGCCGGGATACCCGAAAACTGCTTTCACGCCCTCAATCTGCATCGACTGCAGCACAATCTGCGCCCCGGTTTTCTTCACCATCAACCCCCGTATCCGCTATAAGTGTCCATCCCGGAAATCACGGCCCTTTTCAGTTCCGTGAGCGGGCATATTCCTGCAACATGACGTACATCTCGTCCTTGAGACTCAGCTTCAGCTTTTTCAGCCGTGCTTCTTCCAGCTCCTCGGCAGCGGTCAGGTAAGACTTGCGGACCAGCCGCTGCAGCTGCCGGTCGTAATCCTGATGGGCGGCATACAGAGCTCCGAACCGCTCGTCCCGCTGCCGCAATTCCTCGATCAGCTGTTCATCCCTGGTCATCAAGCTGCTCCCCGATCTGCACCGCCGGCAACAAGGCCGGCCGCGGCCCCCACCTGAACCGACGATCAACCCAGGAGATTAATTAGTAATATAACCATTTTGCTTTGTCAAGCCGGATGGCCGGCCGCCGGGTGTTTTTTTGCCGCCGCCTTTTTCTTATGGATAAAGGGGTACGGTCTGCAGGCCGAGTTCCTCCTCCAGGCCGAACATGATGTTCAAGTTCTGCACCGCCTGGCCGGCGGCGCCCTTGACCAGGTTGTCGATGGCGGTCACCACCACCAGGAGGCCGTTTTCCGGCGAGGGAACGAAACCGAGATCGCAGTAGTTGGAACCCCGGACGGCACTGGTCACCGGCAGCTCCCCCGCCGGCAGCAGGCGCACGAAAGGCTCGTCCCGGTAAAATTCCTCGTAAACCGCAAGCGGGTCGCCGAGGTCGGGGCCGGCGGCCAGGGGCACGTAGATGGTGGAAAGGATGCCGCGGTTCATCGGCACCAGGTGGGGCGCGAAAAGTACCGACGGCCGGCAACCGGCGGCCAGGAACAACTGCTCGGCGATTTCCGGCTGGTGGCGATGGCTGCCCACCTTGTAGGCCTTGAACGAATCGTTGACCTCGCAGAAAAGGGTGCCGACGGCGGCGGCCCGGCCGGCGCCGCTGGTCCCGGACTTGGCATCGACAACCAGCGGCCGGTCGAGATCAACGACGCCCCGGCGCAGCAGGGGCACCAGGGCGAGGATGGCCCCGGTGGGATAGCAGCCGGGATTGCCGACGATGTCGGCTTCGGCGATGGCTGCCCGGTTCAGTTCCGGCAGGCCGTAGACCGCCCGCGCCAGCAGATCCCGGCGACTGTGCTCCTGGTACCAGGCTTCATAGAGGTCGGCATCGCCGAAGCGGTAGTCGGCACTGAGATCAATCACCTTTTTCCCGGCCTCGTGGAAGGCAGCCACCACCTCGATGGCGGTTTTGTGGGGCAGGGCCGTGAAAACGGCCGCCACTTCCCGACAGATGGCCGCCGGCTCGTAGGCGGTAAACGACAGCCCGCAAACCCCGCGCAGGGAAGGAAAAACCTCGGCCACCGGTCGGCCGGCATACTGCCGCGAGGTGACCACCCGCAGGTCAACCCGGGGGTGCCGGGCTAAAATCCTGATCAGTTCGGCCCCGGTATAACCGCTGGCCCCGATAACCGCCACCGGAATCATGAGCAACCTCCTCTGTCTGAAACCGCCGGGCTGAACGCGGCGGAGAAAGAAAAGGGAGGCCATTGCTGACCTCCCTGACAAGTCCCGGAAAACACCGCCGGGGCAATTCCCCGCCAGCGGCAAACGGCAGCGAAATTAACGCTTGGAGAACTGGAAACGGGCCCGGGCCCCGCGCTGACCGTATTTTTTCCGCTCTTTGATCCGGGCGTCGCGGGTCAGGAAACCGGCTTTCTTCAAAACCGGCCGCAAATCGGCATTGTATTCCAGCAGGGCCTTGGCGATGCCGTGTTTCACCGCCCCGGCCTGGCCGGTAACCCCGCCGCCCTTGACGGTCACCATGACGTCGATCTTGTTGTTCATCTCCGTCACCTGCAAGGGCTGGAAAACCAGCTTGCGGGCCACTTCCACGGTGAAATATTCATCCATCGGCTTGTTGTTGACCATGATCGACCCCGAACCGTCGGTGAGCCACACCCGGGCGACGGCCGATTTCCTCTTGCCGGTAGCGTAAAAACGTTTCGATCCCATTTTTCTGTCTATCCAATCTTAGGTGGAGAATTAAGATTAAGGCCGCAAACGGCGGCCCCGACGATCATTCGCCGACTTGCATTGCCTGCGGCTGCTGGGCGGCATGGGGATGCTCGGCGCCGGCATAAACTTTCAGCTTCTTAAACATTTTCCGTCCCAGGCGATTCTTGGGCAGCATCCCCTTGACCGCGTGGCGGATCAGCTCCTCGGGTTTCTTGTCCCGCAGTTTCTCAGCGGAAATAGACTTGATCCCCCCGGGGTAGCCGGTGTGATGATAATACATTTTCGCCGCCCACTTGTTGCCGGTCAGCTTGACTTCGCCGGCGTTGACCACGATGACGAAATCCCCGGTATCCACGTGGGGGGTGAAGGTCGGCTTGTTCTTGCCGCGCAGGATATTGGCGATCTCGGCCGCCAGCCGCCCCAGGACTTTGCCGCGGGCGTCGATCAGGTACCAGCCGCGCTCGATTTCATTGCTTTTGGCCATAAAGGTCTTCATCAAATCTCTCCAGATAGTAACTCGGTTTGCCGCGGCCCCGCCGGTCGCTCGCCGCCGACGTGGCCAAAGAGGGAAGAGCCTTAATATAATCGCCCGGATTTGTCAAGGTTTTTTATCATCTTTTCCCCGTATTGTCCCCGGCAACCCGCGCGGGACGGCCAGGGCGGTTTTCACCCTGGCCCGACACCCGCTTGCCCCGGCGCCGGCGGCCGCCGCCGGGAAAAAACTCCCCGGGGAACAGGCTGCCGGCACCGGCAACCCGCCAGGTCAACCGGTCCCGGAAGCAAGTTATTTCAGCGGGGAAAAGCGGCCCGCCAGCGGGCAAACAGGGCCAGCACCCGGTCCAGCTCCCGCCATTCCAGGTCCCGGCTGATGGTGACCCGCAAACGGGCCTTGCCCGGCTCCACCGTCGGCGGCCGGATCCCCTGGATAAAAACACCTGCCGCGAGAAAATCCTCGCTGAGCTTCATGGTGGTGGCAGCATCCCCGACAATTACCGGCACAATGGGGGTCGGGTCGTCGGCGATGGCAAAACCCAGCCGGCGCAGCCCGGCCCGGAAATAATCGCTTTTTTGCCGCAGCTCCGCGGCCAGCTCCGGTTCGGCGGCCAGCAGCCGGACCGCGGCCAGCGAAGCGGCCAGGGCGGCCGGCGGCAGGGCGGTGGTGTAAATAAAGCTGCGGGATTTGTTGACCAGGTAGTCGATCAGCTGCCGACGGCCGGCGACGAAAGCGCCGCAGCTGCCGAGGGCCTTGCCGAGGGTGCCCATGAGGATGTCGATCCGTTCGGCGGCCAGGCCGAAATGGGCGGCGGAGCCACGGCCGCCGTTCCCCAGGACGCCGGTGGCATGGGCGTCGTCTACCATCAGCAGGGCGTCGTAGCGCTCCGCCAGCTCGGCCAGGGCCGGCAGCGGCGCCAGGTCGCCGTCCATACTGAAGACGCTGTCGGTAACGATCAGCCGGCGGCGGTAGGCGGCACCGCGTTCGGCCAGCAAACTTTCCAGGTGCCCCACGTCCCGGTGCCGGTAAACCAGCAGGTCGGCCCGGCTCAGACGGCAGCCGTCGACGATGCTGGCATGGTTGAGAGCATCGCTGAGGATGAGATCCCCGCGGCCGGCCAGGGTGGCAATGAGCCCGAGGTTGGCCATGTAGCCGCAGTTGTAAACCAGGGCGGCCTCGGTGCCCTTGAAAGCCGCCAGCTCCTCCTCCAGCTGCCGGTGCAGGGTCATGGTACCGGAAATCAGCCGCGAGGCCCCGGCGGAACAGCCGTACTCCCGCACCATCCGGCAGGCGAACTCCTGCAGCCGGGGATGGTCGGCCAGGCCGAGATAATTGTTGGCGCACATGATGGTGACCGGCCGGCCGACCATGGTTGTCCGGCTGCGCTGGGGGCCGGTGATCTCCCGCAGCTGCCGGCGCAGCCCGCGGTCGCCCAGGTCTCCCAGCTCCTCCTCCAGCTGCCGCCAGGCGCTTTTAGACCGATTCGTCATCGTCCACTTGGGTCCACTGGGCCAGCAGCCGCTGGTCGTCCGGCCACTGCCGGCCGCTGGTGGTCAGGTAGTTGCCCACCATCAGGCCGTTGGCGCCGGCGGCAAACAGCAGGCCCTGGGTATCGGGAAAATTCAGCTGCCGGCCGCCGCAAACGCGAAGATCGCGCCGGGGACAGACAAGGCGGAACATGGCGATGGTCAGCAGGCCGGAAAACTCTCCCGGCCCCGGCAGGTCCGCCAAAGGGGTGCCGGGCACCGGGTGCAGAAAGTTCAGGGGAATGGAATCCACTTCCAGCTCCCGGAGAGTCAGGGCCAGCTCCACCCTCTGCTCCCAGCTCTCCCCCATGCCGATGATGCCGCCGCTGCAGACGTAAAGACCGGCCTCCTTGGCCGCCCGCACCGTGGCCACCGCCCGTTCGTAATCGTGGGTGGTACAGATTTTGGGGAAAAAACTGCGGGCCGTCTCCAGGTTGTGATGGTAGTGGCGCAGGCCGGCTTCCCGGTACCGGACCGCCAGCTCCGGCTCCAGGAAACCCAGGGAGGCGCAGGGTCCCAAGCCCAGGCCGGCAATCCCGGCAATCATCTCCGCCACCGTCTGGATCTCTTCCTCCCGCCGGACGGCGCT
>JAFDMG010000029.1 GCA_019306045.1 Deltaproteobacteria bacterium
ATTTCTTCCAGGTCGGCGGCCGCCGGTTCGCCGTGTCGATTGGCGCTGGTGGCGATCAGGGGCACCGTCAGCTCGGCGGCCAGTTCCCGCAGCAGGGGATGGGAGGATACCCGCAGCGCGACCTTGCCCTCGGTGCTCACCGTGCCGGCCGGCAGGCCGGGGCGAGCGGTAAAAACCAGGGTCAGCGGTCCGGGCCAGAATTTCGCTGTCAGTGCGGCCGCCGCCGGCGGCACGGAAGCCGCCAGGTCGGTCAGCCTTTCGGGGCTGTCGATCAGCAGGGGAAACGGTACGTTGCGCCGCCGGCCCTTGAGACGAAAAATTTTTGCCACCACCGTCTCGTCGCGGGCGCTGCCTCCCAGGGCGTAAAAAGTTTCCGTGGGGAAGATCAGCGTGCCGCCGCCGGCAATGATTTGCTGGATCAGCGCTTTAAAAACCCCTTCCCGGCCAGCCGGGAAGGGGTAGGTTATTTTCTGGCTCATCGGGCAAAATAGTGAATGGGTATCCCCCCTGGCCGGCGGTCAGGACAACTGCCGCTGCAGGTTCTGGTCCTTGAGTTCCACCTTGGCCGCCATCTGTTGCCGGTAGTCGGTCAGGTCGGCGGCCAGTTGCTGGTCCTCGAGGGCCAGGATCTGGACGGCCAGCAGGGCGGCGTTGACCGCTCCGGCCTTGCCGATCGCCATGGTGGCCACCGGGATGCCGCCCGGCATCTGTACGGTGGCCAGCAGGGCGTCCATTCCCTGGAGGGCGGTGGCGTTCAGGGGGATGCCGATTACCGGCAGAATCGTCTGGGCGGCCACCACCCCGGCCAGGTGAGCCGCCGCCCCGGCCCCGGCGATAATGACCCGGCAGCCGGCCTCTTCGGCCGCCGCGATCAGCCGGCTGGTGCGGGCCGGCGTCCGGTGGGCGGAGGTGACTCTGACCTCGTGGTTGACCCCGAACTCCCGCAGCACCCGGCTGGCTTCGGACATCACCTGCCAGTCGGAGTCACTGCCCATGATCAGCAGGACGCGATAATCGGCGCTCATTTGTTCTTCCTTGTCATGCTTGAAAAATCAGCCGCCGCCGGGCGGCGCCGGTTAAAAATGCTGCAGCCTTTTCAGCGCCTTTTGGCCGATGTCCCGGCGATACTGGACCCCCGGCCAGGAGATGAGCTTCACGGCTTCATAACTGCGCTCGATGGCTTCCGGGATGGTGGCTCCCAGGGCCGTGACCCCCAGCACCCGGCCGCCGTTGGTTACCACTTCGCCCTTTTCGTTGGTGGTGGTGCCGGCGTGGAAAACCATGACGTCTTCCAGTTTGCCTGCCGCTTCCAGGCCGCTGATGACCTTGCCTTTTTCGTAGGCGCCGGGATAGCCGCCGGAGGCCATGACCACGCAGACCGCCGGGCGTTCGTCCCAGGAGACCATGGCCTTGGCCAGGTGGCCGGTGATGCAGGCTTCCAGTACCGGCAGCAGGTCGCCCTGGAGGCGCATCAACAGGGGCTGGGCCTCCGGATCGCCAAAGCGGGCGTTGAATTCCAGCACCCGGGGAATGCCTTCCTTGATCATCAGGCCGGCGTAGAGAACCCCCTTGTATTTCCGCCCCTCGGCGGCCATCGCCTTGACGGTGGGAATCATGATGTCGTTCATGATCCGCCGGAAGAGTCCGTCGGTGATCACCGGCGCCGGCGAGTAGGCCCCCATGCCGCCGGTATTGGGACCCTGATCGCCGTCGAAGATGGGCTTGTGGTCTTGGGAGGTGACCATGGGGATGACGATGTCGCCGTCGGTGAACACCAGGAAAGAGGCCTCTTCACCGTCGAGGAACTCCTCGATGATGATTTTTTCCCCGGCGGCCCCAAAGGCCTTTTTGCGCATGATGGTATAAACGGCGCTTTCGGCTTCCTCGACCGTCTGGGCGACAATGACGCCCTTGCCGGCCGCCAGGCCGTCGGCCTTGACGACGATCGGGGCGCCGTGGTGGTAGATGTATTCGATGGCGTCGTCGATGTTGTCGAAAGAGGCAAAGTCGCCGCTGGGAATGCCATATTTCTTCAGCAGGTTCTTGCAGAAGGTCTTGCTGCCCTCGATCTCCGCCGCCAGCTTGCTGGGGCCGAAAATCTTCAGCTCGTGCTCGCTGAAAAGATCGACGATGCCGTTGACCAGGGGTTCCTCCGGGCCGACCACCGTCAGGTCGATCTCTTCCTTGAGGGCAAAGGCCAGCAGGGCGTCAAGATCATTGGCCGGGATGGGCACGCAGGTTGCCAGCTCGGCGATGCCGGCGTTGCCCGGCGCACAGTAGATCTGCGAGATTTTGTTGCTTTGGGACAGTTTCCAGATCAGGGCGTGTTCCCGGCCGCCGCCGCCGATAACCAGAATTTTCATGGCCTTCCTCCTCTTCTTTTCTTCACCGGATTAGCATGGAGCCAGTTGCGTCGTCAGAATTAATGTTTGAAATGACGGGTGCCGGTAAAAACCATGGCCAGGTTGTGCTCGTCGGCGGCGGCGATGGCTTCCTCGTCCCGGGCTGAACCGCCGGGCTGGATGATGGCCGTGGCGCCCGCCTCGGCGGCGGCATCGATGCCGTCCCGGAAGGGGAAGAAAGCGTCCGAACCGACGACCGTCCCTTCGGTGGAGGAGAGGGCTTTCATGACCGCCAGCTTGACCGAGTCGACGCGGCTCATCTGGCCGGCGCCGACTCCCACCAGTTGGTTGTCCCGGGCGAAAACAATGGCATTGGACTTGACATGTTTGCAGACCTTCCAGACAAAGAGCAAATCCCTGACTTCCTCGTCCGTCGGTGCCCGCTTGGTGACGGTTTTCCAGGCCTCGGGGGGTGTCAACCGCAGGTCGCGGTCCTGGAGCAGCAGGCCGCCGACCACTTTCTTGAACTCCAGCCCCGGTTTGACGGTTTCGGCGCCGATGGGAGCCTGCAACAGACGCAGGGCGGTTTTGGCCGCCAGTACCTCCCGGGCTTCGGGGGTGAATTCCGGGGCGATCACCGCTTCGATGAACGTACTGCTGATCTCGGTGGCGGTTTCCCGGTCGACGGAAGCGTTGAAGGCGGCAATGCCGCCGAAAGCGGAAACCGGGTCGCAGGCCCGGGCCTGGCGGTAGGCGTTCGCCAGCTGGCCGTCGGGGGACTGGGCGGCGCCGCAGGGATTGTTGTGCTTGATGATCACCGCCGCCGGGATGCTGAACTCCTTCACCAGTTCGAAGGCGGCGTTGCAGTCCAGGATGTTGTTGAAGGAGAGTTCCTTGCCCTGCAGCTGTACCGCGCCCCCGATGCAGGGTTCGGTGATCTTGAGATCACGGTAAAAAGCGGCCTGCTGGTGCGGGTTCTCGCCGTAGCGGAGATCCTGGGCCTTGACGCCCTGGTAGGTGAAGGTTTCGGGAAAAGTCAACCTTTCCTCGTCCGGGCAGTCCAGCTCCGGGAAGGTCCCCAGGTAGTTGGAAATGGCGGCGTCGTAGCGGGCCGTGGCCTGGAAAACTTTCTTGGCCAGGCGGAAGTTGGTGGCCGGGCTGACCTCGCCCTGCCGCCGGGCCATCTCCGCCGCCACCGGCTGGTAGTCGGCGGGGTCGATGATCACCGTGACGTCGCGAAAATTCTTGGCCGCCGACCGCAGCATGGTTGGGCCGCCGATGTCGATGTTTTCGATGGCGTCGGCAAAGGTGCAGTCCGGCTTGGCGACGGTGGCCTCGAAAGGGTAGAGATTGACCACCACCAGGTCGATGGGGTCGATGCCGTGGGCCGCCATTTTTTCCCGGTGGGCCGGCAGGTCGCGCCGCCCCAGGAGGCCGCCGTGGATTTTCGGGTGCAGGGTTTTCACCCGGCCGTCGAGCATCTCGGGAAAACCGGTGTAGTCGGCCACGTCGGTGACGGCGATGCCGTTTTCCCGCAGCAGCCTGGCGGTGCCGCCGGTCGAAAGAATCTCGACGCCTAAGTTGCTTAATTCCTTGCAGAATTCAACGATTCCCGCCTTGTCGGAAACGCTGACCAAGGCTTTTTTGATCATTGCCATTGCCTTCTCCTCCCCAGAGTTTGATAAGCTAAAATACATAGCTCAAACGGGGAGCGAATGCAACAGAAAAACCGCCGGCGGCCAGGGCTGCCAACGGTCGGAAATTGACAAGGAAGCGCCGGCCGGTTAGTCTTTATAGTGATGGACCGCAGATGGGTGAATGGGTGATGATGTGGACAATGTTGCTGCCCGGCTGCCGGGCGGGTACCGGGAGGTTGCAGGATGAAAGAAGCAATGCTGTACGAAAAACTGGCGACAGGGGCGGTGCGCTGTCAGCTCTGTGCCCATGAGTGCGTGATCGAGCCGGGGAAAAAGGGTTTGTGCGGCGTCCGGCAGAACCGGGACGGGGTTCTTTACACCCTCGTTTATGACCGGGTGATTGCCCGGCACGTGGATCCGATCGAGAAAAAACCCCTGTTCCACCTGCTGCCCGGCAGCCGGAGTTATTCCATCGCCGCTCCCGGCTGCAATTTTCGCTGCCGGCACTGTCAGAACCACGAGATTTCCCAGCTGCCCCGGACCGCCGACCGGTTGCCGGGGGAAGCCGTGGCGCCGGCTGACCTCGTTCAGGCCGCGGCGGCGGCCGGCTGCCGGTCGATTGCCTATACCTACACGGAGCCAACCATCTATTTTGAACTGGCTTACGAGACTGCCGTCCGGGCCCGCGAACGGGGGCTCAAAAACGTCTTTGTCAGCAACGGATTTATGAGTGAAGCGGCGGCGGCCGCCATGGCACCGGTGTTGGATGGTATCAACATCGATATCAAGGCCTTCAGCGACGATTTCTACCGGCAAGTGTGCGGCGCCCGCCTCCAGCCGGTGCTGGACACGGTGCGCCGGCTCCACGACCTGGGGGTCTGGGTCGAGGTTACCACCCTGATCATTCCCGGCTATAACGATCGGCAGGAGGAATTGCGCCAGATTGCCGAGTTCATTGTTGCCGTTTCCCCGGCCATTCCCTGGCACGTAACCGGTTTCTATCCCACCTATCGGTTGACGGACGCCCCGCCGACTGCCGCCGCCGCCCTGGAGGCCGCCCGGGAGCTGGGCCTGGCGGCCGGCCTGCGTTATGTCTATGAGGGCAACCGTCCCGGCCTCGGCGGGGAAAACACCTACTGCTACGCCTGCGGCGCCCTGCTGGTGGAGAGATATGGCTTCAGCATCAGGGAAAACCGGCTGCGGCACGGCAGCTGTCCCGATTGCGGCGTCATGATCGACGGCATTTTCTCCTGAGGGCCGCGCTATCTCATCTTAAACCGGTGCCCCGTTGGGGGCCGCCGGCTATTGTTGATTCCTTCCTTGAGCCAACGAAAATTTTTCCCTTTTGCCCGGGCTTGTGCCGGCTTGTTTTACCGGCCGCCGCCCGGGGTAAAAACCTGTTCTTCGGGATGTCGATCGACCCCGGCCGCCGCCCGGCGGCAAAACCGTTGCTATTTATCTTTTCTTATGTTAAACGTTTATAATAATTGGCCCTCTGGCCAGAAAAGAAGTCAATAATTTCAGGGGGAAAACCGCATTTTAGTTGTTTCGTCACCAGCGGTAAAAATCCATCTGCCGGCGTAGTCCAGGTCGGCCGGGGTGGATAGCTTGCGCGCGTGACCGTGATTGCAGGAGAAATTGGTAGTGCAGCAAAAGACAATCCTGCCGCCACAGATGGTACTGCTTCGTCAGCTCGGTTTTTCCCTGCGCCATTCCCTCGATTTTCCCCAGCTCTGCAAGACGGTTGTCGATATTTTGCGGGCCGAGAGCGGGGCCGAGAACTGCTCCCTCTACCTAGTTGCCGGCTGGCATGCCGATAAAATTGTTCTGCGGGCCGCCATGGGACGCCAGGACGAGCTGCCGGCGTTTTTTCCTGATGTTGATGAACCGGTGCAAGCCGGCCGCTATTTTCGGGCGGGCACCGGGGTCCTTGGCCGGGCGGCGGCCGAACAGCGGCCGCTGCTGGTCGCCGACGCTGGTCGGAGCCGGGATTTTCTGCCCCTGCCGTCCTCGCCGGTTGACATCGGTTCCCTGCTGAGCGTGCCCCTGATTGCCGCCGACCGGCTGCTGGGGGTGCTGAACCTCAGCCACCCGGAAACGGACCGTTTTGATTCTTCGTTGCTGACCGTGATGGAAAGTGTTGCCGACCTGGTGGCCCTGGCGCTGGCACGCCACCAGCCGCTGCTGGCGTCCGGCCGGCCGGAGCTTGGCGAAACCGGTGAGCGAGGGGAGGAAGATCGCTTCCTGGTGGCCAACTCGCCCGACGGCATGGTGATCGTTCGCGGCGGCCGGCTCGTATATGCCAATGCCGCTTTCCGGCAGCTGGTGGCCCAGGATGAGGTCGTCGGCCGGCCGGCCACCGATTTTATTGCCTGTCAGGAAATGGGCTGCCAGGCTTGTGAGCACCCAGCCGTCGTTGGTGGCGCCGACATCTGTTTTGAGACTACCCTGCGGCGACCGGACCGGCTGCCGCTGCCGGTGGAGATCACCGGCTGCCGCCTGGCCGGCGGCGGGGAAGGGGAAGAAACCATCTGCCTCTATTGCCGGGATGTCAGCAGCCGGGCGCAGCTGGAAAAAATCAAGGATGTCTTTTTTGCTTCCCTGGTTCATGAGTTGAAGAATCCCATCACGGTGATTCACAGCTACCTGCAGCTGCTGGCCGGCCACGGGGCCGGTTTCGGCAGTCAGGAGCACAAGCTGCTGGATGACATGCGCACGGCGACCAGGAGGCTGATGAAGCTGTTGCAGGACATCATGAGCTACAGCCGTCTGAATTGTGTTGAACAGGCTTTGCAGCTCAAGGAATGGCAGCTTAATGACGAAATAGAGAACACGGTGAAATTTTTCCAGCCGCTGCTGGGGGAAAAAAACATTACCATTCGCCTGGAACTGCAGCCCGACCTGGAGCCTTTCCCTTTCGACCGGGAAAAAATCAACCAGGTGCTGGTCAACCTGCTGGACAACGCCGTCAAGTTTACCCCCCGGGGAGGGATGATCACCGTAGGCAGCCGGGTGACAACCGAGGAGATGGCGGCGGAGCAGTCCTATCTGGGCTGTGATTTGAACGCCGCTGGCGGCGGCAGCTGTCAGCGGTTTGTCGAGGTTTGGGTGGCCGACACCGGCATCGGTCTGCCGGCCGACAAAGAACTGGTTTTTAACGAGTTCTACACGGCGGGCAACAGCGCCGGCACCGGGCTGGGACTGCCCATCTGCCGGCGGATCATCAACTGTCACCATGGGAAAATAACAGCCGCCAGCAACGGCCAGGGCAGCATCTTCACTTTTTCGCTGCCGATGGACAATGCGGCCGTGGCGGCCACCGGGATGCTGTCCCGATAACTGAATGCCGGTCCGGGGGTTGTCGTCCCCGTCGGCATTGAGAGAGAACATGGGCAAGCCAGAGGAAAAAAGCCAGGAAAACAGGGAAGAGAAGCCCACCAGTATCCTGGTAATTGATGACGAAGAGATCATCTGTTCCTGCTTGGCGATGCTTTTCGACGTTCATGGTTTTGACGTCGGCATTGCCAACACGGCCGAAGATGCCTGGGATATGCTGCAGCGTTACCGGTATGACCTGGTGATTCTGGATATCATGCTTCCCGGCATCGACGGCATTGCCCTGCTGAAGAAGATCCAGCGGCAGTTTCCCAACCTGCCGGTCATCATGCTGTCGGCCATCGACAATTCGGCCACCGTGGTGGAGGCGATGCAGGCCGGGGCCTGGGATTATGCCCGCAAGCCCTATGACAACAACGAACTTCTCCTGGTGGTCGAGAATGTTCTGGCCGAGAAAAGCCTGCGGGAGGAACAGCGGCGCCTGGAAAGCCGGCTGCCCAACAAGGGCCTGCGAAAAATCGTTTCCCAGAGCGCCGCCATGACGAGGGTCAAGGAGATCATCGAACAGATTGCCGATACCGATGTTACCGTTTTGATCCACGGCGATACCGGGGTTGGCAAGGAACTCGTGGCCAACCGGATTCACTTCCTATCCAACCGGGCCGACAAGCCCTTCGTCAAGATCAATTGCGCCGCGTTGCCGGAGAACCTGCTGGAAAGCGAGCTGTTCGGTTTTGAGCGGGGGGCTTTTACCGGTGCCCTGCGCAGCAAGCCGGGGAAGTTCGAGCTGGCCGGCGACGGCAGCATTTTCCTGGACGAGATCGGGGAAATGAGCTTGACCCTGCAGGCCAAGCTGTTGCAGGTGCTGCAGGACAAGGTTTGCAGCCGGCTGGGGGGAACCCGGGAAATACCCGTCAACTGCCGGGTGCTGGCGGCAACCAATATCAACCTGGAGGAGGCGATTGCCAAGGGGGGGTTCCGCGCTGATCTTTATTACCGCCTCAATGTGGTCAATATTTATGTGCCGTCCCTGGCTTCCCGCAAGGAGGACATTCCCCTGCTGGCGGAATATTTCCTCAAATACTACAACGAGCTTTACGGCAAAAGGCGCAAGATTTCCTTCAAGATCATCGATCAGCTGATGGCCTACGACTGGCCCGGCAATGTCCGGGAACTGGAAAACTGGATGCGGCGTTTTGTCATTCTTGGCAGCGGCAGCGGCTGGCAGGAAGCGGCCGAACTGGCCGGCCGGGAGCCCGAGAAGCCGGCCCTTGAAGATGATTATTCCATCGATGTCGATGCCATCATCAACAATGAGAACTTTTCCCTGCGGCAGTTGGTGCGCCAGATGGTTGTCCACGAGGAACGGGCCCTGCTGCTGAAAACCCTGGAAAGGGTGAATTACAACCGGAAAAAAGCCGCCCGGCTGCTGCATGTCAGCTACAAGGCCTTTTTGTACAAGTTGAAAGAGTGCGGCATTGACAAGGTCAAGCTGAAGGGTTCCTGATGGCAACGACTCCCGCCACCCGCCACCTGTTTCTGCTGGTCAACGATCCCGTGGTCCAGGGCCTGGTGGGCACCATTCTCAGCCAGCCGGAATACGTGGTCTATTCCTACCGCGATACCGGCGAGGCCCTGTGGCAGCTGCGGAAGCTGCAGGTGGACCTGGTTATTGTCGACATCTCCACCCGCAAGAACGGCGGCCTGGATATCATTGAAGCCATCCGCGGCGTCAGCCAGAGTATTCCCATCATCGTTCTCTCAGTGCAGGATTCGGTTGACATCGTTGTCCAGGCAATGAAAGCCGGGGCCAATGACTTCATCAGTAAACCTTTCGATGCCAACGAACTGAAAATCAGGATTGAAAAGGTCCTGGAGCGGGCCGCTCTCAGCCGCGAGGTGGAAAACAAACGGAACCTGATGAAGGATTACGATCTCTATGATCTGATTTTCGGCTGTTCCGGCCTGGCGGTGCCCATCCGCTCCATCGTCGACCAGGTTGCCGACACCGACGTGCCGGTGATGCTCCGCGGGGAGAGCGGCACCGGTAAAGACCTGGTTGCCCGGGTGATCCATGCCAAATCCAACTGCGCCGCCAGCTCGTTCGTCAAGGTCAACTGTTCGGCGATTCCCCTGGAACTGGTGGAGAGCGAGCTTTTCGGCTACGAAAGAGGGGCTTTTACCGGGGCCACCGACCGCAAGGTAGGGAAATTCGAGCTGGCCAGCGGCGGTACCATCTATCTCGACGAGATCGGCGAGATCGACCCGGTGCTGCAGGCCAAGCTGTTGCAGGTTCTCCAGGACGGCAGTTTTTCACCCCTGGGCTCCGACCGCGACGTCCAGGTCAACATGCGGGTGATTTCGGCGACCAACGTTGACCTGGAAAAAGCTGTCCGGGAAGGGCGGTTTCGCCGGGACCTGTATTACCGTCTGAAGGTTGTCGAAATTTTTCTGCCGCCGCTCCGGGACCACTTGGAAGATATTCCCCACATTGCCGAGTATTTTCTCAACAAGTTCTCCCGCCAGTACAGCCGGCAGGCGATGACCCTGTCCCGCAAGTTGTTGCGCCTGATGCTCGACTACGATTGGCCGGGCAACATCCGGGAGTTGGAAAACCTGATCAAGCGGGTGGTCATTTTCGGGGACGAGACGCCGGCGGTGGCTGAGATTGCGGCCAAGAAGAGGGTGGTCCGGAGTGGCAACCTGGTGGAGATCACCGATGACCTTTCCCTGCCGGTTTTGAAGGTGTTTGAAAAGGAGGCCACCCGGCGGGCCGAGAAGATCGTTATTGCCAAGGTGCTGGAGAAAACCGGCTGGAACCGCACCCGGGCCGCCGAGTACCTGCAGATCAGTTACAAGACCCTGCTGACGAAAATCAGGGAATGCGGCCTGCATCCCGATGAGCCGGGATTGATTTGACCAGGGGGGCGGCGTTCAGGCGTCCGGGTGCCGGGGCTGCATTGAGTGTGGAATAGCCGGGGGCGAAAGTGGCATCCTGGTTATAGCAAGACAACCAGATTTTATGGAGGTAGAATGAAAAAGTTTGTTTGCTGGTCGTTGATTTTGCTGCTGTTGGGGTCTTTGACAGCCTGTGTGACGGCGGATTTTCCCGAGATAACCGACGCCGGGGCCCCGATGAATTTTGCCAAGGATCAGTACGTCATTGGTCCCGAAGACGTCATCCGGGTGGAAATCTGGCGGGACAAGACCCTGTCCCGGGAGGTGGCGGTCCGGCCGGACGGTTATATCAGCCTGCCCCTGGTGGGCGACGTAAAGGCTGCCGGCCTGAACGTCAAGCAGCTGACCAAGGTGTTGACGGAAAAGTATGCCAACTACCTGGAAGCGCCCAACGTCTCGGTTTCCCTGGTGGCGATCAACAGTTTCAAGATTTTCATCGTCGGCAAGGTGAACCAGCCGGGTGCCTTTCCCGTGCGCTCTAATATTACTGTCCTCCAGGCGATCTCGATGGCCGGCGGCTTTGCCGAGTGGGCTTCGCCGGACAAGATCATCCTCGTGCGCCAGGAAAACGGGGTTGAGAAGCGCTACCGGGTGGATTACAACAAGATCATCGCCGGTAAGGCCCCGGACATCTATCTCCAGCGTAACGACCGTTTGATCGTCCAGTAGGGAGAAGCCTTCCGGTTGACCAGGCAAAGGCTTGTAAAATTAATTTAGTGCCGGCGGGTTCCGCCGGGGTTGGTGGTTGCCATGAGAAAAAAGCTGGTGTTTCTGTTGCTGGGTTGTTTCGTTTTGTTGCTGGCCGGCCAGCCGGTTTTGGCTGCCGTCGAGCAGCATCTTAACGTCAGCGTTACCACCGGGGCGGAATACGACGACAACATCTATTTGGATCCGGACCATGAGGAGGACGACGTGAACTTTACCATCACGCCGTCTATCAACTGGCTGGCTGCCGTGGAACATGCCAGCCTGTCGGTGACCTATACCCCGGGAATCAACTCCTACGTTGACGACAGTTCCAACAATTACATTTCCCATGACGTCAATGTAGTGGCCGACTGGCAGCCGCTGCAATACCTGGCGTTTAAGTTCACCGAACACTACCTGCACAGCGAGGATCCCCTGGACGATCGCGACAGCCGCCGGCGGGATGAGGAGGACAGCCGGCTGAACGACCGCCAGGGCCGGGATCCCTATTATCGCAATGACGTCGGCCTGACAGGTACCTATACTTTTGGCGATCAGCGTTTCTTTGATTTAGGCTACCGTTTTGGCCTGCTGCAGAACGAAAATCCCGATGACACCGACAGCCGGGAACACTCAGTCAGCAGCCACCTGGGTTTCAAGGTCAGCGACCACGACATGCTTGACCTGAGTTATGTTTTTACCCGGGGCATCTACAAGCATGATCCCGATGATTTTGTCAGCCATGATGTAACCGGCCGCTATACCCGGACGATTACCCCCCATCTCGACGTCTACGGCCAGCTTGGCTTTCTCCATTATGACTATGACAGCAGCAGCGAGGAAGACAACTATGACGAGTACAGCGGCGACTTGGGGGTGACCTACCGTTTCCGGGAATACTACACGTTCGGGGCCAGCTATGGCCGTTATGACCATCATTCCAAGGGTGATGACGATAATTCCGGCAACCGCTGGAGTGCTTACCTACAGCGGGATTTCGAGAACAAGTCATTCCGGGTGGCTTTCGACTATGGTACCGAGGTCAACAACTTCGACGCCGAGAACAACGGCTACACCAAGTACTGGAGCCTGATGGCCGATTTCAACTACCATTTTGCCGAGCGCTGGTCGTTGACGGCCAACGGCACCTACCGCAACGACGATTACCAGGATGAAGAGCCGTCCTACGAACAGGACGAATACATGGCCGGGGTGACCCTGTCTTATGCCATCAATGACTGGCTGTCCGCCGCCGCCAGTTATAATTACGATGAACTCGATTCGGACCGCGACGAGGACGACTATGTCGACAACCGGGTCATGTTCTCCCTGACCGCCCGATGGAATGTTTTCTGATGGGTGTCCGTGCCCGGTTTGGATTGAAAAATAGCGGCATTTATCCTGCCGCTATTTTCATTTGCGGTTAATTTTTCCGCTCGGCAGTCGATAGCATAAAATGAAACCCGGCAACAAAACGGGGAGTGGAGCTTGGCCGGGGAAGCAGGGTCAGAGGCCCTGCCGCCGGCCGCCATTTTCCAGGAGAGTCTGTGCATGCGTCAGGTAAGTCCGCGCAATTTCTTTTTCTTTCTTTTTGAGTCCTGCCTGCTGGTTCTCGGGGCCTGGCTGGTAATCGCCGCTTTCAACTACTGGTATCCCGCCCATTACTACGACCTGCGCCTTTTTTTGCCGAACTTGGTCAGCCTGGTGCTTTTCTACCATTTTTCCCTCTTCTATTTTGATCTCTATGACCTCCGGACCCGGGCGACCCTCTTTGAGTACGGCCTGCGCCTAGTCCAGGCCCTGGGGCTGTTGTGCCTGATTCTTGCCTTTTTCTCCTATTTTTTCCCGACGATTATTTTCCCCAGCCCCCTGATTTTTTTCGTTTTGATCGTCGATTTTATCCTCATTATCTGTTGGCGCTTCTTTTT
>JAFDMG010000200.1 GCA_019306045.1 Deltaproteobacteria bacterium
GGCTTCAACATTAAACCAGGTTGAGGTTTTCAACCATCGGAGTAATAATCCCCCGGAGGCTCCGGCCGACGGGCCGGTTGCCGTCAAAAGCCATACTACGACCGCGGCCCCCCGGGAAAAAAAGTTTCGGGCGATACCCCAAACCGTGATTTCCGGCTTGTCAAAAACCGGCAAAGGAACTAAAAACAGCATGAGAAATCTGTTTTAAACCCTGAAAAAGGAGGTTACAATGCTCAACAATAAAACCGCCATCGTTACCGGCTCCGGGTCCGGCATCGGCCAGGCCATCGCCATTCACCTGGCCGGGGCCGGAGCCCGGATCGTGGTCGCCGACCTGAATGAGGCCGCCGCGGCCGAAACCGTGAAACAGATCGAAAATCAGGGCGGCCGGGCCCTGGCCGTCGGCTGCGACGTCGCCAACGAAGAGAGCGTCAACGCGATGGTCGAAAAAGCCGTCGCCGAGTTCGGTTCGACCGACATAGTCGTCAACAACGCCGGCCTCCAGTTCATCAGCAAGATCGAGGAGTTTCCGCTGGAGAAATGGAACCAGCTGATCTCGGTGATGCTAACCGGCACCTTCCTCTGCACCAAAGCCTGCGTACCCTACATGAAGGAGAAGAAGTGGGGCCGGATCATCAACATCGCCTCGGCCCACGGCAAGGCCCCTTCGCCCTGGAAGTGCGCCTACGTTTCGGCCAAGCACGGCATCATCGGCTTCACCAAGGTCATGGCCTGCGAACTGGCCGAGTGGCACATCACCGCCAACTCGATCTGTCCGGGCTACGTCCTGACCCCGCTGGTCAAGAAACAGATCAAGGATCTCGCCGTCCAGTACAACATCAGCGAAGAGGAGGTTCCGGAACAGGTGCTGCTCAAGAACCAGCCGCTGAAAAAGCTGGTGACCACCGACGACCTCGGCAAGATGGCCCTCTACCTGGCCAGCGACGAGGCCCAGTGCATCACCGGCCAGGCCTTGAGCATCGACGGCGGCTGGACGATGGTCTGACCCACCGTCATGAAAATTCTCCACACCTCGGACTGGCACCTGGGCCGGCCCCTTTACGGCCAGCGGCGCCATGCCGAGTTCGCGGCCTTCCTCGAATGGCTGGGCGAAATTCTCGAACGGGAACGAATCGAGGCCTTGCTGGTGGCCGGCGACATCTTCGACACCACGACCCCCGGCAACCGGGCCCAGGAACTCTACTACCGGTTCCTCTGCCGGGCCGCCGCAGGCGGCTGCCGGCAGATCGTGATCACCGCCGGCAACCACGACTCCCCGACCTTCTTGGAAGCACCGAAAGAGCTGCTCAAGGCCCTCGATGTCCACGTCATCGGCAGCGGCAGTGAAAATCCCGACAACGAGCTGATCATCCTGAAGGGTCCAGACGGCCGGCCGGAGCTGCTGGTCGCCGCGGTCCCCTACCTGCGCGACCGCGAGATCCGCACGGCCGAGCCCGGTGAAACCATCGAAGACAAGGAGCGCAAGCTCGTCGAGGGAATCCGCGACCACTACGCAAAAGTAGCGGCCGCGGCCCGACGAAGGCTTGAACAAATGGGATACGAAATCCCGGTGGTCGCCATGGGCCATCTTTTCACCCGCGGGGGAAAAATCCTCGACGGCGACGGGGTCCGCCGGCTCTACATCGGCTCGCTGGCCCCCTTTCCGGCGGACTGTTTCCCCGACCTTTTCACCTATATCGCCTTAGGCCATCTCCACCAACCGCAGACCGTCGGCGATAATCCCACCATCCGCTATTCCGGCTCGCCCCTGGCCCACGGCTTCAGCGAGGCCGGGCGGCGGAAGGAGGTTCTACTGGTAGATTTTCAGGGCTGCGGCGAGCCGCCGGCCGTAACCCCGCTGCCGGTGCCGGTTTTCCAGCCCCTGGAAGCATTGCGCGGCGATCTTGAAACCATCCTGGCCCGAATCGCGGAGCTTAAAGCCGAACCGGGCCGGGCCTGGCTGGAGATCACCTACGACGGCAAGCCGCTGGCCGGAAACCTGCACGAACTTCTCGCCGAGGCGGTCGCCAGAAGCGATCTGAAAATTCTCAACCTGCGCAACCAGCGCCTCATCGAAAGCTACCGGGCGGCCGCGGAGAGCGATGAAACCCTGGAAGAACTGACCCTTGACGAGGTTTTCGAGCGCTGCCTCGAAAGCCACGCCGTTCCGGAGGCCCAGCGGCCGGTCTTGCAGAGCGCCTTCCAGGAAATCATCACCGCCCTGCACGAAGACGACCCCGGGGCAGAGGTTTAGAGGCGGCGATGAAAATACTCAAGCTCCGCATCAAAAACCTCAACTCCCTGCTCGGCGAATGGGAGATCGATTTTACCGCGACGCCGTTTACGGCCGAGGGAATCTTCGCCATCACCGGCCCGACCGGGGCGGGAAAATCCACCATCCTCGACGCCCTCTGCCTGGCCCTCTACGGCCAGACCCCGAGACTCGGCCGGATCACCGGGAGCACCAACGAGATCATGTCGCGCCAGGCCGGCGAATGCCTGGCCGAAGCCACCTTCGCGACCCGGGCCGGAACCTTCCGCTGCTGCTGGTCCCAGCACCGGGCCCACAAGAAGCCGGACGGCGAACTCCAGAACCCCCGACACGAAATCGTCAACGATAAAGACGGCAGAGTCATCACCAGCAAGCTGCGCGACGTCGTCGATAAGGTCGAAAAGGTCACCGGCCTCGACTTCGAGCGTTTCACCCGCTCGATGCTGCTGGCCCAGGGCAGTTTCGCCGTCTTCCTCAAGGCCCGGCCCGACGAACGCGCCCCGATACTCGAACAGATCACCGGCACGGGCATCTACAGCCGGGTCTCGATCATGGTTCATGAGCGCCGGGGCGACGAACGCCGGAAACTCGAACTCCTGGAATCCGCCCTCGAGGGCCTGCAGCCGCTCGGCGAGGATGAGGAACAAAAACTCAAGCTGGAACTGGAAGAAAAAAGTGGCCGGGCCGGCCGCCTCAACCGGGAACTCGAAGCCGCCGACCGGGCCCTCAACTGGCTCGACCAGCTGGCCGAGGTGGAACGGGAGCGGGCCGAGCTTGACCGGGAACAGGAGGAGTGGCAAAAACGGAACCAAGAGTTCGCAGGCTTCCGCCTGAAGCTCAGGGAGGCCGACCGGGCCCGGGAACTGGCCCCGGCCGGCAGGGAGCTGGAACTCCGGCGGCAGGAAACAAAG
>JAFDMG010000030.1 GCA_019306045.1 Deltaproteobacteria bacterium
GCCAGCCGGCGGTCAAGACCCGCCCGCAGGACAGCCTCCTGCAGCCCCAGGTGGGCGGCCAGCACCAGCCCGGACAGCAGGAGCAGGAGAAAAAACCACCGGCGGTTGCCGCCGTGCAAAAAAGCCGTTTTCATTTTGATCCCACGTTTACGCCATTTACGTACCGGCGGGAAAATGCCGGTTTTTATCTTTTTCCAATATATCGGTAGCGTTCGCCATGCTTTCCGGGTCACATCCGCCGCCGGCAGCCGGTACGGTTTTCAGGAGCGACATCGTGAGCTGCCGTTGTTTTTCCCGGCGATTAAAGCGTCAAAGTTGCCTTGTCTGAGCCCGGCAGGGCGAGTTTGGCAACTTTAGCGGCATGAGCCGTTGGAAAAACAGGCAAGCGAGCGTCAAAAAGCGCTGAAAACCGTGCCGGCTGCCGCGCAAATTTTCAACCAAGCAGCACTGGTTCATGTTTTTCATGCCTTCCTTACCCTACTGGCAATGCCGTGAACCCGGGAAGGCCAGGCCAATAATGGCAGTCATTTCCGGCCCCTTTACTCCCGCGCTCAATCCAGGTCAACCCGGGAAAAACGCCAGCAGCCGAGCAGCAACAGCACCGCCAGGTAGCCAAGCCCGTAGGCGGCCAGGGTCAGCAGCACCGGGGAAGCAGGCAGCTGGTGGTGCAGGGCCGCCGAGGCCAGGTGAAAGGCGCTGAAATCCGGCAGCAGATGGTAGACGGCCGTTGCCGCCCAGGCCGCCGGGCCGCCGCCGTGGCGGCTGACAGCCAACAACAGGGCGGTGCCATGGCCGATGACGAACAACCCCAGGGCAAAAAAAACAGTGGCAAAAAAAGAAAACGTGGTCCCCAGGAGCACCACCAGCCCCAGAAGCAGCAAATATTTCAGGTAGAGGAAACCCAGAGCCACCAGGAAAGCCGGCCCCAGCGGCAGGCCGGCCGCCAGCAGCAGCAAAGCGAAAACCAGACCGAGGCCCGCGAGGCTGATCCCGGCCAGGAAGGCAAGGCCGGTAAACACACCCAACAGCACCTGCCAGCGCCGGACCGGCTTGGCCAGCAGCCAGTAGAAGCCGCCGCTTTCCCGCTTGCCGGCCAGCTGCCGGCTGCCGGCCAGCAGGGTGAACAGCAGCAGGAAAAAGGCCAGGAAAGCAAAACCCAGGTCATAAAACAGCTTGTGCCGCTCGCCGATATCCAGCGGCGCCACCAGGGTGCCCAGGAGCAAAAGCAGCAGGGCGCCGCCGGCCACCGCCAGGAACAGGCGCTGGCCAATGATCTCCCGCACTGTCGCCCGGGCAATGACCAGCATTTTAACCATTGGCGACTTCTCCCCCGGAGCCGGCGGCCGACGCCAGCCGGGCAAGGAACAGCTCTTCCAGGGCTTCCTCGTCGAGGCCGCCGACGGGCATGGTACCCAGGCAGCGGCCCTGGTGGATGATGCCCACATGGCTTGCCAGCCGGGCGACGTCCCCGAGGATGTGGGAGGAAAAAAAGATCGTCTTTCCCTGCCGGTGCAGCAGCCGCAGGCGGGCAATGATTTCCCGGCGGCCGGCGATGTCCAGGCCGGTGAAGGGTTCATCCAGCACCAGGAGGTCCGGATCGTTCACCAGCGCCTGGGCCAGGCCGAGGCGCTGGCGCATGCCCCGGGAAAGCTCCCGGCAGCGGCCCCGGATACCGGCCAGGCCAACGAATTCCAACACTTCCCGGGCCCGTTCGGCGGCCCGGGGGGGAGGCAGGCCGTGGAGCCGGGCGGCGGTTTCCAGGATCGCCAGCGGCGACAAATGGTCCGGCAGGCCGGCGGCCTCCGCTAAAAAGCCCACCCCGGAGAATGGGTGGGCTTGGGCGGCCGGCCGGTGAATCACCGCGGCCCCGGCATCCGGGCGGCTGAATCCCAGGAGAACCCGGATTGCCGTACTCTTGCCGGCCCCGTTCAGCCCCAGGAAGGCAAAGCACGACCCCCGCTCGACTTCCATGGTAAAATTGTCCAGGGCCCCGACCGGCCGGCGGCGCCAGAAATCCCGGTAATACCTTTTGCTTACCCCCTGGAAAGAAATGATGGCCATTTTTCCGTCCGGCTGCGGATTCCTACCAGTTGCTGGGGCGGACGCCGGCGGCATCGATGTTCTCGGTGTTCGCCCGGTCGTCGTTGACATAAAAAACGGCGTCCTCCTGCCGGTCGTGGACGTTGTTCTCGTCGCCGGGGTAATAGGCCCAGCCGGTGGTTTCGTCGGCCCGCCGGGGATCGTACTGGGCATCCCGCATGCTGACGTCCCGCACGGCCCGCGGGTTGGCGCTCATGCCGGCGGTCATCTCCGGCAGGTTGACCATCGGCAGGCTCTCGTTGACCTTGCCGGCCTGCTTGTCCGATTCGACGATCTGGTAATAGCGGATGGCCTGGGGCCGGGTGGAAAGCTCCAGCCGGTTGCGCCGCATCTCGTCCAGGGTCGGCCAGTCAGGGTTGTCGCCGGTGCGGCCGGTATTGATCCCCGAGGCCAGGATCTTGCCGTGGGCGATGTTGATCCCCTCCCGGATGGCTCCCAGCTGGGACTTGACGGCGGCAATCTTGGCGTCATTGTGCAGGTCCATGAACTTCGGCACCGCCGTGGCCGCCAGCAGGCCGATGATGACGATGACCAGGATCAGCTCGATGAGGGTAAAGCCGGCTCGCAGGTTACGCATGATTTCCCGTCCTGACTTTAGATTTTAATGTTCCTGAAGGGCGAAGCGGCCGTCGCCGGAATCATTCTTGGTGCCGTCGTTCTCGGTGTAGTCCCACTCGTCGTTGCGGTCCGGCTTGCCGGTTTCCGGGTTTTCATCGGCAATGCCGGAATTGCGGTCGGAGGCCGGACCGGTGTAGCTGCCGCCAACCGGACCATTGCCATCGTCGGCCACAATGAACAGCCACTTGTCGGCGCCGCCGTCGGTGCCGCCCTTCATGGGGTCGTTGAGTACGAACTCGAACAGGTTCGGGGCCGCATTGGCCCGGTTGTTGTACTGCAGCCGCTGCAGCCAGCCGTCACGGTCACTGTCGAAAGCATGGGTAATCCGGTCGTTGCCGGTCACTTCCCGCAGGATGTTCTGCACCTCGGTGTTGTCACCCGTGTTGGCCGAGGCGTAACGGGTAATCAGGGCACTGTGGATGATGCCGATGCCGCTGCGCACGCCGCCGGCCACCCCCATCTCGGAGGCCACCTTGGCGTCGTCCTGGAGATTGATGAATTTCGGTACCGCCACCGCCGCCAGGATGCCGAGAATGACGATGACCATGATCAGCTCGATGAGGGTAAAACCGGCCTGCCGTTCAATTTTACTTTTTTTCACTTTGTCCTCCAATATTAATAATAGAAAACCGCTGGTCAGCCAAGATGATTTTCTGGCTGCCGGGCCGGCGATCGGCGGCGGCAGCCCCTCCATATCCGGTCAATCGACAGAAACCGGAATAATTTAATCAGTTTTTTAGCGAAAAACGTTCATCATGTTCCACCAGGGCAGGAAAATGGCCAGGGCCAGAAAAAGCACGAAGCCGCCGAGCACCAGCAGCAGCAGCGGTTCGATCAGGGTAGTGAGATTCTTGATCGTGTAGCGGCTTTCCAGCTCGAAGTAGTCGGCCACCTTGGCCATCATGCCGTCCAGGCTGCCGGAACGTTCCCCGACCGCCACCAGCTGCACCATCAGGGCGGGAAAGAAGCCGCTGTTCCGCATGGGGGTGGCGATGTCCTTGCCCTTTTCCACCTGGTTGCGGATGATGCCCAGTTCCTGGCGCATGATCGTGTTGTCGATCACCCCAACGACAATGTCAAAAATGGTCAGCACCGGGATGCCGCTTTCCATCAGCAGGGAAAAGATGCGGGCGAAGCGGCCGAAATTGATTTTCATGAACAGTTTGCCGAAAATCGGCAGCCGCAGTTTCAGCCGGTCGATGAGCAGCCGGCCGCTCTCCCGGCGATAAAGCCAGCGGTAAAACAGCACCGCGGCAATCACCCCGGCCAGCAGCAGGTACCAGTAATGGTGAAAAACCGTGTTGAGGCCGATGAGCATCCTGGTGGGCAGGGGCAGAACGGCGCCGCTGCGGGCAAAAAGGGCGACGAAGCGGGGCACCACGAAGGTCATGAGGATGACGATGGCGATCACCACCGAGAGGCCGGCCAGCTTCGGGTAGCGGGTGGCGGTCTTGATCTGCTCCCGGGTCTCCCGCTCGTATTCCTGCAGGTCGGCCAGCCGGTGGAGAATGACGTCCAGCTTGCCCGAGGCCTCCCCCACCCGCAGCATGTTGATGAACATCGGCGAAAAAATTTTCGGATGGCGGGCAAAGGCCTGCGACAGTTCGCCGCCCCCTTCCACGTGGGCGGCGATATCGTTGAGGGCCGCGGCCAGGATCCTGCTCTCGCAGTCCACCGCCAGGCCCTTGAGGCAGCTGAGCAGGGGCAGGCCGGCATTGACCAAGGTGGCCAGCTGCCGGGTAAAAATGATCAGGTCCTCGGCCCTGACCCGCTGGAAGCGGGCCAGGTAGTCGTTGAGACCGACGGTCAGTACCTGCCAGGCGGGGGCCGGTTCGATGGCCAGCGGGAAAAGGCCCTGGGCCACCAGCCAGTCGCGCACGGTCAGCGGCGAGGCGCCCCGGTGCACTCCCTGGCGTTCCCGTCCCTCGCCGTCATGGGCCCGGAAACTGAACAGGGTGCCGACCGCCATGGTCAGTCAACCTCCATGGTGACCCGCAAGACCTCCTCGATGGTGGTCTCGCCGGCCAGGGCATGCTGCAGGCCCACGGTGCGCAAGGGCAAAAAGCCCTCTTCCCGGGCCTGGCGGGCGATCACTTCCGTGTGGGCCCGACCGATCACCAGTTCCCTGATTGCCGAACTCATGTGCAGCACCTCGAAAAAAGCGATCCGGCCCCGGTAGCCGGTCTGCTTGCAGTGGTCGCAGCCCCGGCCCCGGAGAAACTGGCCGGCACCTTCCTCCAGCTGCAGCTCTTCCAGCAGGGCCGGCGGCGGCGTGAAAGGTTCGCGGCAGTGGGGACAGAGGCGCCGGGCCAGCCGCTGGCCGACCACCAGCAGCAGCGAGGAGGCGATCAGGAAGGGCTGAACGCCCATGTCAAGCAGGCGGGTGATGCAGCCGGCCGCCGAGTTGGTGTGCAAGGTGGAAAAAACCAGGTGCCCGGTGAGGGCCGACTGGACCGCCATCTCCGCGGTTTCCTCGTCGCGGATCTCGCCGACCATGATGACGTCGGGATCCTGGCGCAGGATCGAGCGCAGGCCGTTGGCAAAGGTGAGGTCGATTTTCGGGTTGATCTGGATCTGGTTGATGATCGGCAGCTGGTACTCGACCGGGTCCTCGAGGGTGATGATGTTCTTGTCGAGGGAGTTGATGCTCCCGAGGGCGGCATAGAGGGTGGTGGTCTTGCCGCTGCCGGTGGGACCGGTGATGACGATCATTCCGTAGGGCTTGCTGATCTTTTCCCGGAAAAGGGTCTCCTGTGCCGGCAGGAAACCGAGCCGGTCGAGGCCGACGAGCAGCGAACTCTGGTCCAGCAGCCGCAAAACCACCTTTTCGCCGCGGACGGTGGGGGACGTGGACATGCGGACGTCAATCTCCTTGTTGCCCACCGACAGCTGGAAGCGGCCGTCCTGGGGCAGGCGCCGTTCGGCGATGTTGAGGTCGGCCATGATTTTCAGCCGGGAAACGGCGTTGGCGTGCAGGGCAATGGGGGTGGTCATCCTTTCGCTCATCATCCCGTCCACCCGGAAACGGACCCGCATGAGATCCTTCTCCGGCTCCAGGTGCACGTCGCTGGCCTTTTCCTTGACCGCCTCGATCAGCAGGGCGTTGATAAAATCGGTGACCTTGTTCTCGTCGTGGGCGATCTCGCTGATGGCCGCCATCCCGGTGCCGGCCTCCGCCTCCCCCTCGCTTTCCTGCTGCTGCAGGGTCTCGTAAACCCGGGTGAGGGAGCTGTCCTGGCGATAGTATTTCTCGATCGCCTCGACGATGACCTTTTCCGCCGCGATCACCGGGTTGATCTGGCACTTGGTGGCCCGCTGGATCTCGTCCATGGCCATGAGGTCCATCGGGTCGACCATCGCCAGGGTCAGCTTGTTCTCCACTTTGAAAAGGGGAATGGCCTTGAACTTGCGGGCCAGCATCTCCGGCAGGGTGGACACCACTTCCGGATCGATGAGAAAAGAGTCAAAATCAACGTGGGGAATGTTGAGCTGCTTGGCAATCGCCTTGATGATCTGCTCCTCGGTGGCGTAGCCGAGGTGGATCAGGGCGTGCCCGAGGCGGATCTTCTCCCGGCGGCTTTTTTCCAGACCCTCCATCAGCTGGATCTTGCTGATCAGGCCCTCCTCCAGCAGAATATCCCCCAGGCGTTTTCGCGTCCCGAAAGCCATAGCTCCCCTCTATGGTGCATTTTTAACGGCGCGGCCGGTGCTGCTCGCCGAAGCGGCCCCGGCCGGGCATGGATGTAAGTCTAATTCGACAGAAAAAACTATTCTTTTAGTTAAAGAATGAAAAGCTTGACAGCCGGGATTTTTCCCCCTACAAAGGACAGTAACCGGTTGATTTTCAGTCGAAAATCGGCAAACTCCTTTCGCGGCGCCCCCGGGCGCGGCAGCAGGCGGCAAATGGCGGACAAACTCCTGGTGGTTGACGACGAGCCGGAAATCAGGGAACTGGCCCGGGTTTTTTTCGTCGACGGCGGTTACCTGGTGGACACGGCGGCCAGCGGCAACGAGGCCATCGCCCGGCTGGTGGAGCAGGATTACGACGTGGTGATCACCGACCTGATGATGCCGGACGGCAACGGCGAGGAAGTCCTGGCCTGGGTGATGGAAACCAAGCCTTACATCGGCGTCATCATCATGACCGGCTACGGCAGCGTCGAATCGGCGGTCAGCCTGATGAAAATGGGGGCCGTCGATTACATCCTCAAGCCGTTCATTCTCGCCGAACTCAAGGTGGTGGTCGAGCGCTGCATCAACAATCGCAACCTCAGGCAGGAAAACAAGCTGATCCGGGAGGCGTACGAAAAAATGGCCGAGGTCCGGGCCATGAAGGACAAGTTCATTGCCCTCACCAGCCACGAGCTGAAAACGCCGGTAACGGTGATCAACACCATTGCCGGCTTCCTCGAACAGCGCCTCGGCAACGACCAGGAAATGGTCAATTTCATCAACCTGCTGAAAAAATCGGCCGCCAACCTCGACGTCATGGTCCGGGACATGTACCAGCTGGCCCAGTCCCAGGAGGGCACCATGCCCCTCCATTTCACCGAAGTCGACCTGGTAACGCTGATCAGCGAGGTCATTGAGGACATCAGGCTGCTGGCCAGCGAGCGCCGACTGACCCTCGACTTTCCCGACCGGGACGCCCCACCCGTCATCCTGCAGCTCGACCGGGAAAAGATCGTCCAGGCTTTTTTCGAACTGATCCAGAATGCCGTCAAGTTCACTCCCGACCAAGGCGCCATCACCCTGACGGTCACCGCCGACAGAACAGACGACGGCCGGGAGCAGGCGGTGGTCGAGATCATCGACACCGGCATCGGCATTGAAGCGAGCGAACGGGAGAAGGTGTTCGAAAAATTCTACAAGATCCACGACGTCCGCCGCCACCACAGTTCCGAGTCCGCTTTCCTCGGCGGCGGCCTCGGGGTCGGCCTGCCCCTGGCCCGGGGCCTGATCAACGCCCACGGCGGCAAGATCGCCATCGGTGACAATCCCGGCGGCGGCACCCGGATCACCATCATCCTGCCGGCCGGGACCGCCATCCCCGCCGCCGGCTGAGATGCACCGCACCGTCCGCAGCGCCTCTCTCCAGGGCATCAAGGCGCTGGAGATCGCCGTCGAGGTGGACGTGGCCGCCGGCCTGCCGGGAATTACCATCGTCGGCCTGGCGGACAGCGCCATCCGGGAAAGCCGGGACCGCGTCCGGGCGGCGGTCAAGAACGCCGGCTTCAGCTTTCCCAACCGGCGGATCACCATCAACCTGGCCCCCGCCGACCTGAAAAAGGAAGGCACCATCCTTGATCTGCCCATTGCCCTGGGCATCCTGGCGGCGGCCGGGGACCAGCCGCCGACGGAGGAAATCCGCCAAAACTACCTGGTGGTCGGCGAGCTGTCCCTTGACGGTTCCGTCAAGCCGGTGCGCGGCTGCCTGCCCATTGCCCTGCTGGCCCGGGAAAACGGCGCCCGCGGCCTCATCCTGCCCCGGGAAAACGTGGCCGAAGCGGCAGTGATCGAGGGCATTGAGGTAATCGGCGTCGACGATCTCCCGGCGGCAGTCCGGCTGCTGAACGGCGAAAGCATCCCCGAGCCGGCCCCGCGGCCGGCAGCCGCCGAGCGGCCGAACGACGCCGGGGAGCTGGATTTCGCCGACGTCCGGGGCCAGCAGCACGCCAAGCGGGCCCTGGAAATTGCCGCCGCCGGCGGCCACAATCTGCTGCTCATCGGTCCGCCGGGCAGCGGCAAATCGATGCTGGCCAAGCGCCTGCCCACCATCCTGCCGCCGCTCACCTTCGACGAGGCGGTGGCCGCCACCATCATCCACAGCGTCGCCGGCACCCTGGCGACGACGGGCGGCCTGCTGGCTTGCCGGCCGTTCCGCCATCCCCACCACACCATTTCCGACGCCGCCATGGTGGGCGGCGGCAACCCGCCGCGGCCGGGAGAAATCTCCCTGGCCCACCACGGCGTCCTTTTTCTCGATGAACTGCCGGAGTTCAGCCGGCCGGTGATCGAAATGCTGCGCCAGCCGCTGGAAGACCGCCGGATAACCATCGCCCGGGCCCGGGCGACCGTCACTTTCCCGGCCGCCTTCATCCTGGTGGCGGCGATGAATCCCTGCCCCTGCGGCCATTACGGCGACCCGGTGCATCCCTGCACCTGCAGCCTGACCCAAATCGAAAGATACCGGCAACGGCTTTCCGGCCCCCTGCTGGACCGCATCGACCTCCACGTGGAGGTGCCGGCGGTGCCCACCGACGATTTGCTGCGGGAAAAAACAGCGGCGGAGAGTTCGGCGGCCATCCGCGCCCGGGTGGAGAAGGCCCGGCAGCGGCAGCTGGCCAGGTTTGCCAGCGGGAATTTCTTCACCAATGCCGCGATGGGGGAAAAGGAAATCAGGAAGTTCTGCCGCCTGGGAGAGCGGGAGAAGGCCCTGCTGCGGCAGGCCATCAGCCGCCTGGGCCTCAGCGCCCGGGCCTACAGCCGGATTCTCAAGGTGGCCCGGACCATTGCCGACCTGGAAGGCAGCCCGGAGATCAGCACCGGGCACCTGGCGGAAGCGGTGCAGTTCCGCAGCCTGGACCGGCGTTCATGAATCCCCGCCCAGGAATATCCGGCCGTCCACCAGCAGGCCGGCCTCGGGAGTCAGCAGCAGGGGATTGACGTCGATCTGCTGCACGGCGGGAAATTCGGCCAGCAGATCGGCACAGGCAAACAGCACCTGCCGGAGGCTTTTTTGGTCGAGGGGCCGCTGTCCCCGGGCGCCCCTGATGATCGGCGCCCCTTTCAGCTCGGCCACCATCTCGTCCACCAGGTCCGCGTCCAGCGGCGCCAGGCGCAGGGCCGTGTCCCGGAAAACCTCGGCGTAGATGCCGCCCATGCCCAAGAGCACCACCGGGCCGCAGGCCGGGTCCCGGCGGCCGCCGACGATCAGCTCGACCCCGGCGGGGGCCATCCGCTGCAGCATGATCCCCCGAAAACCCGGCCGGCCGGCAAATTTTTCCCGCAGGCCGGCCACCGCCTTCCCGACCGCCGCCATGGTCTCCAAACCGAGCCGCACCCCGCCGGCGTCGCTCTTGTGGGACAGGGACAGGGCCACCACCTTGGCCGCCAGGGGCAGGCCGAGCCCGGCGGCCGCCGCTTCCAGGTCATCCTCTTCCCGCACCAGCTGCCAGGGAACGACGGTCAGCCCGCAGCGGGCAAAAATCGTCAGCACCTGATCCAGGGCCAATTCGCCGTCCTGCTGTTCCCGGGCCTGCCGGATAATGCCGCCGATCGCCGTCCGCGCCTCCGCGGTCAGCAGCGACGGGCGGGCGGGGGCCGTTTTCTTTTGCCGCGCCGACCGCCGCTCGTGATCGGCGCGGGAAACGGCCAAGGCGGCAATGCCCTCCGCCGGTTCGGTGAACAAGGGAAAAGAGATCCGCTTTTTCAGCTCGGCCACCGACCGGGCGCCGGAAAAGACACACATGGCCACCGGCTTGCGGTAGCGGCGCGAAAGTTCGTCGGCGGCCCGCACCAGGTGCAGGGACGCCTCTCCTTCGACGTCGGCCTGGTAAACGTGGTTGAAAAGCACGCCGTCCACGTCCGGCCGCTTCAGCACCTGGTGGAGGATCTCGATGTAAAAATCGATGTCAAACAGGTCGCCCAGGTCGAGGGGGTTGGTGGGCCGGATCACCTGGGCCCGGGAGTGGCCCTGCACCAGGTCGACCAGGGCCGGCGTCAGTTCCACCAGGCTGAAGCCGTAGGCGGCGGCCGCGTCGGCGGCCACCACCGCGTGGCCGCCCGAACGGGAGATGACCATCAGGTTGCCGCCCCGCATCGGCGGCATGCTGAAAGCCTTGACATGGTTGATGAACTGGCGGAAAGTGTCGACCCGGTAGACGCCGTACTGCCGGCAGGCGGCGTCGATAACCTGGTCGTCGTTGGCCAGGGCGGCGGTGTGGGAGCGGGCGATGGTGTCGCTCAGCTCGGAAGTGTTGGCCTTGTGGAGAATCACCGGCTTGCCGGCCGCGGCCACGGCGGCGAAAAATCGCCGGCCCCGGGACAGGCTCTCCAGGTAGACGCCGATGACCGCCGTTTCCTCGTCGGTGGCCAGGTAATCGAGATAATCGCTCTCGTCCAGGCAGGTCTTGTTGCCCATGCTGATCATCTTGGCAACTCCCAGGTTTTCACTGCTGCCCAGCCCGAGATAGGTAAGGGCCATGCCGCCGCTCTGGGAAATGATCGACATCCCGCCGGTCTGGACTTCCCGGGGATTGAGGCGCATGAACGGCAGACAGAGGCCGTTGTGGCGGTTGAGGATGCTGATGCCGTTCGGGCCGACGAATTTGACCCCGTGCTCCCGGGCCAGGGCCAGCAGCTCGGCCTCGATCCGGGCGCCGGCGGCGGAAAATTCCCGGAAGCCGCCGGTTTCGATCACCATCCGGGTAATGCCGCGGTCGATGCAGGCCCGCATGGTGTCGAGAACGGCGGCCGCCGGCGTGAGGATGACCGCCAGCTCAATGCCCGCCGGCAGGGCGGCAAAATCGGTGTGGATGCGGTGGCCAAGAAAACACCCGGGCCGGCGGCCGACCAGGAACAGCTCACCGTCGTAGCCGAAATCGATCAGGTTGTAAACGATGTTCCGTCCCAGGTTTTCGGGCCGGGTGGAAACCCCGATCACCACCACGGAACGGGGATAGAAAAGCTGCTCCATTTTTGCCTCCGGGCCGGCGTGACAGGTGAATACATATTCATTTTCTCCGCCAAAAATAGCCCAGGGCCGGGCCGGATGTCAAGCAATAAGGAACCGGCGGGGAAATAGCCATTTTTGTTTTTTAACGGAAAAACGACTTTTGCCCGGACAAAAAAAGGAAAAAAACTTCATAAAAAGGGAACTTTTTTACCACTTTTTGATTCTTTCCCAACAAACAAATCGTCTGCCACAAACCACCTGTCTTGCAACCTTCTGTTTTTACTACTCTTTTCTCCAGACAGGCTTTTATTGTCAAAATTGGCACCAATATTGCTTTTATCATGCCGAACAGCGTCGGGTTATTTTTTGCCCAAGACTCTCGGGTCGACCACCGACTCTAGATTACCGAACACCGCAAAATCAGTCAATTAACCGGAGGAAAAACATGCTCAGGAAACCGGCCACTCTTGCACCTGCCATCCTGGCCATCTTCATTGTGGCCGTCACTTTCATCCTTGCTGTCCCCTGCCAAGCCACGCCGGTGTTTTACCTGAGCCCGGGGAACAACCCCGGCGCCGACTTGAATGGCGATCTGCCTTTCCAGCAAAGCGTCGCCGGCTATACCTTCATCGAGGAAGATTTCGATGAATACCCCAGTTACGGCTATCCGGGGCCTACCCTGAGCTACGGGGCCATCGATGTCACGTTATCCATGGAACTGCCGAATCATCCCCCACGAACCTGGCAAGGATGGTGGAACGCGGGAGCCGGTCAGGCGGGCGGCCTGTACGGCGCAATTTACGGCCGGGCCCTGCCCAGCTACGGCGCCCATCACTATACTTTTTCTTTCTCCGGCACCGAAAAAGTGGTCGGCTTCGGCATCTGGGTTTTCGACGACAATACCGGCTGCGCCGATGACTTCACCCTGACCGTAACCGGCCTGGACGGCAGCAGCTGGACTTCGGGGGTGCTGGACGCCAATCCGGACAAGACCAATCACGCCATCGACGGTTTCATCGGCGTCGCCTTGTATGACGGCATCAGCCAGGTAACCATCAACAACCTCCAGAGCGGCGTTTTTCACCTGGACCACATGCAGGTGGCCGCCACCCCGGAGCCGGGAACGCTCGCCCTCCTGCTCATCGGCGTGCTGGGCCTGGCCGGCATCCGGAAAAAAAGCAAACCTTAGCCAGCCACCAACCAGGAATTACCAGGCAGGGCCGCCCGGCCCTGCCTTTTTTCTTCCCGGAGCAGCCCGTCCCGGCTTTTCACGACAAAAATCAGGCGAAAAGCGATTGACAAAAAAAGGCATTTGACGTAAATCTGCGGCGTTTTTCCGCCGGTCGGCCGGCGGGTACCCAGAAACGACAAAAAACCTGATCGCG
>JAFDMG010000201.1 GCA_019306045.1 Deltaproteobacteria bacterium
CCGGCTGATGCCGGCGGCAATGATGGCTTCGGTACAGGGCGGGGTTTTCCCCTGGGGATGGCAGGGCTCCGGGGTGACGTACATGGTTGCCTGCCGGGCCATCTCCCCGGCTTCCCGCAGGGCATAAACCTCGGCATGGGGCTTGCCGGCAGCCGGGTGAAATCCCTTGCCGACGATGGTACCGTTTTTAACCACCAGGGCTCCGACCATGGGATTGGGTGATGTTCTTCCCCTGCCTTTCGCTGCCAGCTTCAAGGCTTGCTGCAGATATTTTTCATCGGTTGATAGCGTCTTCATTTTCGGCTGCTGCGCACCATTCCCTGGAGTTCCTGGATGAATTCATTGATGTCTTTAAACTGCCGGTAGACGGAAGCAAAACGGATGTAGGCAACGTCGTCAAGTTCTTTCAGCAGTTGCATGATTTTTTCGCCGATCACCGAACTGTCAACCTCTTTTTCCCCGCTTTCCTGCAGTTCCTGCTCAATGGTGTTGATGGCTTTTTCGATGTCGTCAATGGCCACCGGCCTTTTCTCGCAGGCCTTTTGCAGTCCCAATTCGATTTTTTCCCGCTTGTAGGCTTCCCGCCGCCCGTCGCGCTTGATAATCAGGGGCGGGTTGATTTCTATTTTTTCAAAGGTGGTAAAGCGCTTGCCGCAGGAAAGGCATTCCCGGCGGCGCCGGATGGTCGTCTGGTCTTTTGAAAGCCTGGAATCAATAACCTTGTCTTCCAGGAAACTGCAAAAGGGACACTTCATGGGCAGATCAGGGGGATGTTGGCCTCCTTGAGCATCTCTTCAGCCAGTTCATCCGGGTAGGAGTCGCTGATGTAAATCTTTCTAATGCCCGCGTTGATCAGCATTTTTGAGCAGATGATGCAGGGCTGGTTGGTGCAGTAGATGTCAGCACCATTGATGCTGACCCCGTGGTATGCCGCCTGGATGATGGCGTTCTGCTCGGCGTGGAGCCCCCGGCACAGTTCGTGGCGCTCTCCCGAAGGGATGTTGCGCTCCGTCCGGATGCAGCCCCGTTCGAGGCAGTGGGTGATGCCGGCCGGGGTGCCGTTATAGCCGGTGGAAAGAATGCGGTTATCCTTGACGATCACCGCTCCCACCTGGCGGCGGAGACAGGTGGAACGGCTGGCCACCAGCCGGGCAATCTGGAAAAAGTAAGTTTGCCAGTCAGGCCGTGAAGTGCTTTTGCTGGACATAAGTCCGTGTCCTTTTTTCAGCTGGAAAGGCGTTCCCGGTAGATGGGGAAGCGGTTGCACAGTTCTCGAACTTTTTCCCTGATTTCGCGAATTTTTACCGCATTCTCCGGGTCGCGAAGCACGGCGGCAATGAATCCGGCGATGACTTTCATTTCTTTTTCTCCCATGCCCCGGGTGGAAATCATCGGCGTGCCCAGGCGGATGCCGCTGGGGTCGGTGGGCGGTCGCTGGTCAAAGGGGATGCCGTTTTTATTGGCGGTAATTCCAGCTTCATCAAGGATTTCCTCGGCTCGTTTGCCTTTGACCGGTTGGGAGGTAAGATCAATGAGAAAAAGATGGTTGTCGGTGCCGCCGGAAATAATACTGAAATCGCGGCGCTGGAGTTCTTGGGCCAGGCAGCGAGCATTGCTCACCGTCCGCCGTTGAATTTCCTTGAAATCTTCGCTCATGGCTTCCTGGAAAGCAACCGCCTTGGCGGCAATGACGTGCATCAGTGGTCCTCCCTGGATGCCGGGAAAAATCGCTTTGTCAATCCGGGAGGCGTATTCCTGCCGGCACAAAATCATGCCGCCTCGCGGGCCCCGCATGGTTTTGTGAGTAGTGGTGGTGACAAAGTCGGCGTATGGCACTGGCGAGGGATGGACGCCGGCGGCTACCAGGCCGGCAATATGGGCCATGTCAACCATCAGCATGGCCCCGGCGCGGTCGGCAATCCGGCGAAAGCGGGGGAAGTCAATTTCCCGCGAATAGGAACTGGCCCCGGCGACAATAATTTTCGGCCGCTCCCGGAGGGCAATGTCCTCGATTTCATCGTAGTCAAGATAATGGGTTTCCCGGTTGACGCCGTAGGACAGGGATTTAAACAAGATGCCGGAAAAGCTTACCGGTGCTCCGTGGGTCAGGTGTCCGCCGTGGGCCAGGCTCATGCCCAGGATGGTGTCGCCGGCCTTCAGGACGCTCAGGTACACGGCCATGTTGGCGGCGGAACCGGAGAGAGGCTGAACGTTGACATGCTCGGCCTGGAACAGGTCTTTGGCCCGCTCGATGGCCAGCTGTTCAACCTGGTCCACGAACTGACAGCCGCCGTAATAACGCTTGTAAGGGTAGCCTTCGGCGTATTTATTGGTCATGACACTTCCCTGGGCTTCTAGAACCGCCTCGCTGGCATAGTTTTCGGAAGCGATCATGATCAGTTTTTCTTCCTGTCGTCGGGTCTCATGGTCAATGAGCTGGAACACATCGGGATCTGCCGCCGCCAAGTGGGGGCTGGGCGGGATTTTTCCCAACTGCCGCACCCGTCTCTCGTGGCGGCCGCCGGCAAAAGGAGTGGTCAGCCAGGTCCTGGTGATGGCAATGGCTTTGTCAGTATCGGTGACCCGGCCTCCCAGTACCAGGATATTGGCGTTATTGTGTTCACTGGCCATCTGGGCGGTGAACTGATCGGTAACCAGAGCGGCCCTGACCAGGGGGTTGCGGTTGGCGGCGATGGACATGCCGATGCCGGTGCCGCAGATAAGAATGCCCCGGGGATACTGCCCGCGAGCCACCATGTCGGCCAGCCGGTAGGCGTAAACGGGGTAGTCGACGGAATCTTCGGAATCAGTTCCCAGATCGGTCAGTTCGTATTCATCGCTGAGAGCGGTCTTTAACTGTTCTTTTAGCGCGTAGCCGCCATGGTCACTGGCAATCAGCAGGGCGGGAAGTGATGAACGTTGCAAAGGTGCCGTCATGGTTGTCAATCCTGGTAGCGGCTGAATGCCAGGCAGGCATTGGTGCCGCCGAAACCGAAAGAGTTAGAAATCGCCGCATCCAGTGACACATTCATCGCCTGGTTGGGAACATAGTTCAGATCGCACAGTTCATCCTGGTTTTCCAGGTTGATGGTGGGGTGAACTATGCCGCGGTTTAAAGAAAGAACAGTAATGGCGGCTTCCACCGCTCCGGTTCCTCCCAGCA
>JAFDMG010000202.1 GCA_019306045.1 Deltaproteobacteria bacterium
GTGCCGTCGCCCAGCCGCAGCTGCGGCCGCAACAAGCGGCGGGAAGCCGGCTGGCGGCTGTCTTTCATGGCGGCAATGATGGCGCCGACGTCGTTCTCGCTCACCGAGTAGAGCACCCAGATGGGATCCAGCTGAACGATGCGGTTCAGGGGGCCGGAAGCGGGATTGACCAGGTTGCCCCGGGTATAGGCGTTGCGGCCGATGCGGCCGCTGATCGGCGCCCTGACCCGGGTGTAGTCCAGGTTCAGCTGCGCCAGGGTCAGGCTGGCTTCGGCGGCCGCCAGCCTGGCCTTGGCCGCCAGTTCCGCGGCCACGGCGCTGTCCATGTCGGTGGCCCGGATGCTTTCCGGGCTGGCGGCCCGCAGGCGCTGGAGGTGGCGGCCGGCCCGCTCCAGCTCGGCGCGAGCCTGGTCGATATTCGCCCGGGCTTCGGCGACCTTCGCCTCGTAAAGGGTCGGCTCAATGACGTAAAGCAGCTCACCGGCCTTGACATTCGCCCCTTCCCGGAAACGGACCTCTTCCAGAAAGCCCTCCACCCGGGCCCGCAGGTCTACCTGCTGGATGGCTTCCAGGTGGCCGACGTATTCCCGGGCCGGAACCACGTCCTGCTCTTTCACCACGTCCACCACCACCAGCGGCGCCGGCCGGCCCTTGGCGGCCGGGGCGGCGCTCGCCGGCAGCGGCAGCAACAACCACCAGCAAAGCAGGCAGCCAAGAACCACGAAAAAAATCCGGCCGGAAAAACCCGGCCCCCGGCGGCCGCCGCTCAAGTTGCCGCTCATCTGTACCCCAGCGCGGCCAGCCTGGCCTGTACGCAGAATCCGTTCACCATCACCCTCCCTTGGCGGCTGGGAAACCAGTGATCATCTCCGCCTGGCCGGCAAGCAACCGGACGGACAACCAGCCACAATAAAACAACGACTTAGCATAAATCACGTTTGTTTACCACCCCCAAATCGGCGGCCATGCCGTCTTCCCCGGCAGCCGCCCCCTCCCCCCGGCGTCCGGGATTAAAATCTTGACATGCCCCGAAGACTGGAGTAACCGGAGGAAAAGCCGCCGACCGCTCCGTTCACTGTCGGCGGCAAGCACTGTTCCACCATCCCGGGACCAATTCATGTCCGTGACCGAAACCACCGTCAGCAGCCCGCTGCCGCCGGGGAAATATTACTTCTCCGGCAACGAGGCCCTGGCCGAGGGAGCCATCGCCGCCGGCTGCAACTACTATGCCGGCTACCCGATCACCCCTTCGAGCGAGATCATGGAACGGCTGGCGGCCCGTTTCGCCGGCCTGGAAGGGCGGGTCTTCATCCAGATGGAGGACGAACTGGCATCCATCTGCTCGGTCATCGGGGCGGTCTGGGCCGGGGCCAAGGGGATGACCGCCACCTCGGGTCCGGGTTTTTCCCTGATGCAGGAGGCCATCGGCTACGCCGCCCTGACCGAAACCCCGCTGGTGCTGGCGGACATCCAGCGGGCCGGCCCCGGCACCGGCCAGGCCACCAAAGTGGCCAGCGGCGACCTGATGCAGGCCAAGTGGGGCTCCCACGGCGACTACCAGCCTATCGCCCTCTGCCCCTGGTCGGTCCAGGAGATGTACGAACTGACCATCACCGCCTTCAACCTGGCGGAAACCTACCGGGTGCCGGTTTTCCTGCTCGGCGAGGAGGCCGTCGGCCACCTGCAGGAACGGCTGGACATACCCGCCGCCAACCGGGTGGCCCGGCGCCATTACCAGCCCGGCGCCCCGCCCTTCGGACACCCGGACCCGGCCGGGGTGCCGTCGATGCCGGCCTTCGGCCAGGGAGAAAAACTGCTGGTGACCGGCTCGACTCACGATGAATACGGCTTTCGCCGCACCGATGACCCCGCCGCCCACGCCCGCCTGGTGGCCCGGCTCAACGACAAAATTCTCCAACATCGTGATCGGATAGTCAGCACCCGTTCCTATCGCCTGGAGGATGCCGAAATCGCCATTGTCGCCTACGGGTTCACCGCCCGCAGCGCCTGGCTGGCGGTGGACGAGCTGCGCCGCGCCGGCAAGAAGGCGGGCCTGCTGCGCCTGCGCACCATCTGGCCTTTCGCCGCCGCCGAGATTGCCGCCCTGGGGAGCAGCGTCCGCCAGATCTTCGTACCCGTCCCACCCGCAGACCGACGGCCGGATCATCTACCCGGAAACCATCATCCGGGCGGTACAGGAGCTGTAGCATGGCCCGCGACCTGGAAAAATACCTGCGCCCGGGCACCGACGGCACCCCGTTCTGTCCCGGCTGCGGCCACGGCATCCTGATGAACCTGCTGCTGCGCAGCATCGACGAGCTGCAGCTCGACCTGGACGACCTGCTTTTCGTTTCCGGCATCGGCTGCGCCGCCTGGATTCCCAGCCCCCATTTCAACGCCGACACCCTGCACACCCTGCACGGCCGGGCCATCGCTTTCGCCACCGGTGCCAAACTGTTCAACCCCCGCCTGCTGACCATTGTCGTCAGCGGCGACGGCGATCTGGCTGCCATCGGCGGCAACCATCTGATCCATGCCGCCCGGCGCAACCTCGACCTCAAGGTCATCTGCGCCAACAACCGGATCTACGGCATGACCGGCGGCCAGGCGGCCGCCACCTCGCCCCGGGGAACCATCAGCGCCACCACCCCCGACGGCTGCCCCGACGATCCCTTCGACCTCTGTCGCCTGGTACTGGGGGCCGGGGCCGGCTATGCCGCCCGCTACGCCGTCACCCAGCCCCGCGAACTGCAGGCGGCCATCGGCAAAACCCTGCGGATGAGCGGCTTTACCTTCATTGAGGTCCTTTCCCCCTGCCCGACCCAGTACGGCCGCCGCCAAGGCCTGGAAACAGCCCCGGAACTGCTGGCCGAGCTGCGGGAAAAATGCCTGCCGCTCGAACAGTGGCGCCGGCTGCCGCCGGCGGCCCGGCGGGAACGGATCGCCACCGGAGAGTTCACCCGTGAACCGGCCTAAACAGATTCGCCTCGGCGGCTTTGGCGGCCAGGGGGTCGTCCTGGCCGGCCACCTGCTGGGCCTGGCGGCCGTCGCCGCCGACTGGTGGGTGGCGGGAGCCAACGTCTACGGCGCCCGGGCCCGGGGCGGCATCGCCCTGGCGGAAGTGGTAATAGCCGCCAAGCCGATCAAGTTTCCCCGGGTAATCCTGCCGGATATTTTCATCGCCTTTTCCCAGCAAGCCTATGACCGTTATCACCGGGAGCTGGCCGCCGACGGCCGCCTCTATTACGATCGCCGGCTGGTAGTCCCGGCGGCGCTGGCCGTCGACCAGGTGGGCATTCCGGCCACCGACCTGGCCGTCGACGAGTGCGGCCGCCAGCAGGCGGCCAACCTGGTGATGCTCGGCGCCGTGGCCGCCGCCAGCGGCCTGGTGGAGCGGGAATACCTGGCCCGGGCGGTCCGCGATCACCTGCCGGCGCCGCTGCGGGAGGTCAACCTCCGGGCCCTGGAAATCGGCGGCCGCTATGGAGAGCAGCATGGCCGTTGAGGGACGCCTGTACCGACCGGTGATCGACCACGAAACCTGCGGCCGCTGCGCCGTCTGCCGGGGAGCCTGCCCGGCGGCGCTGCTGCCGGAACAGCGCCGGGAAACGGACAGCCTGCGGGGACGGGTTTTCCCGGTGGAAGGGCAGGCGTCCGTGGCCGGCTGGCCGCCTGCCTCCACCGCCCCCAACTGCCGGGAAGGCTGTCCCTTGCACCAGGAAATTGACCAAATCATGCACCTGACGGCGGCCGGAAAGGTACGGGAAGCCGCCGTGCTGCTCCGGTCCCGCAACCCCCTGCCCGGCGTCTGCGGCCGGGTCTGTCCCCACCCCTGCGCCGCCGCCTGCACCCGCGGCCGGGTGGACGAACCCCTGGCCATCCACCTGGTGGAAAGCTTCCTGGCGGCCGCTTCGGCGGCAGACGCCGCCATGGCCGCCGAACTGCGGGGCCGTGCCGGCGCCGGCCGCCGGGAAAAGGTGGCCGTCATCGGCGGCGGCCCGGCGGGCCTGGCCGCCGCCCACTATTTGCTCCTGCACGGCTGCCGGGTCGAGGTTTTCGAAGCCGACCACCAGCCCGGCGGCCTGCCGGCCCAGGTAATTCCCGCCTTCCGGCTGCCGGCGGCAACCATCGCCGAAGACCTGGATTTTCTCCGGCAGCTGGGCCTGCAAATCCACACCGGCATCCGCTTTGGCCGGGAACTCACTTGGGAACAACTCCAGCAGCATGGTTTTGCCGCCCTGCTCCTGGCGGTCGGCACCCAGCGGCCACGGCCGCTGGCAATGCCGACGGCCGTCGGGGAGGAAAACGGCCGGCTTGACTGCCGGGAATTTCTCCAACGCTGCAAAAACCGCGAGGAGCTGCCGCCCGGCCGGCACATATTGGTAATCGGCGGCGGCAACGCCGCCTTGGACGCCGCCCGGGCCGCCGTCCGGCTGCCGGAGCGCCGGGTTGCCATCGTCTACCGGCGCCGGCGGCAGGAGATGCCGGCCGCGGGGGAGGAAATTGAACAGGCGCTGCGGGAAGGCGTCGAGCTGATCACCGAGGCAATGCCGGTACAGCCGGTAGTCAAGGACGGCCGGCTTGCCGGCCTGGTCTGCTGCCGAACCACTGCCGGCACCGGCAGCGAGACGCCGCCGGCACTCCTGCCCGACAGCGAATTCACCCTGGCCGCCGACCTGCTGGTCACCGCCGTCGGCCTGCAGTTCGATCCCACGGCTCTTGGCCTGCCGCTGCAACTCGACCAGGAAGGACGGGCGGCCGTCGATCCGGTCACCCGGGAAACCAGTCTCGCCGGGGTCTATGCCGCCGGCGACATGGTCAGCGGCCCGTCAACCATTGTCGAAGCGATGGCCGACGGCCGGCGGGCCGCCGCCGCCCTGCTCGGCCGCCTGCGGACAGCCGGAGAAAGCGTATGAACTCCGACCGGCAGAATCATGCCCCCGCCTGCCGCCTGGAGGCGGTCAAAAACTACCGGCAGCCGGGGCTGGCGTCCCGGACCGCCGGGAAAAACGACGTCGACTGCCGCCAGGCCGTCGCCGAAGCGAAACGCTGCCTGGTCAATCACCCCTGCACGGGCTGCGACCTCTGCCGCTGGCTGTGTCCCGACCTCT
>JAFDMG010000203.1 GCA_019306045.1 Deltaproteobacteria bacterium
ACCTGTAAGGTACTAAATAATGTCTTGAAAACCGATGGCACAGTAACGGTTCCAGATTCGAGGCACGCAAAACCTGAGAAATGAGGCGTACGTACAGTACGTCACCATGACGCAGGTTGCCGCGTAACGATGAAGATGGAGTTGTTACGAAGCCATCACCTTTAAATCCAGATGTTTTCCGTTGATGAAAGCTCCCCGGCCCGCCGGGCAATCTGTTCGATCATTTCCGGAAAGACCTCCTTCCCCCCCAGACTGATAATAACATCGTGGACCATCGGCCGGCTTTCCTCCTGGAACAGCGCCGCCCGGATTTCCTGGGAAACGGTGCCACCAACTCCATAGGAAACCGCCCGGTTCAATACAATCAGGCGTTTTTTTTCTTTTATCAGCCACAGCAGCTCCCGGCGGGGAAAAGGTCTGAACAGGCGCAGTTTAAGCAAACCAACCGCATGTCCATCCCGGCGCAGCTGATCAACCGCCACCCGCACCGTGCCGGTCAGGGCTCCCGAACAGCAGAAAACCGTGTCCGCATCCTCACAGCAATAGGCCTCCACGTGTTCATACCGCCGGCCGAAACGTTCGGCAAACTGTCGGCAGCCGTCCGCCAAAACATCACCAGCTTCCTCCATGGTTCTGGTAATATTTTTTTTCAATTCATAAAAGCCATCGGGAAAAGCGGCGGCAGAAAAAGTTTCAGGATTGCCGGGGTCGAGAAAGTGCCGGGGCCGGTAGGGCGGCAGGAAAGCATCCACCTCGGCCGCCGGCGGCACCATCAACTGCTCCATGGTATGGGAAAGAATGAAGCCGTCGATCATCACCATCACCGGCAGCAGAATTTTTTCACTCAGCCAGTAGGCCTGAATGATGGTGTCGAGGGCCTCCTGGGAGGTCTCACAGTAAATCTGCACCCAGCCGACGTCGCGCTGGGAAAGGCTGTCGCTCTGGTCGCACCAGATATTCCAGGGCGCCCCCAGGGCCCGGTTGGCATTGACCAGCACCATCGGCATCCGGGCCCCGGAAAACCAGTGAAGCACCTCATGCATCATGGCCAGGCCTTGGGAACTGGTGGCGGTAAACGACCGGCTGCCGGCGGAAACGGAACCCAGGCAGGCGGCAATGGCCGACAGCTCGGACTCCACCTTAATAAATTGGCAGGGAATCTCCCCCCGATCCACCATTTCCGACAGAGTTTCAATAATATGGGTCTGCGGCGTGATCGGGTAGGCTGAAATCACCTGCGGGCGGCAGAGCCTGACCCCGTGGGCGACGGCTTCACTGCCCATCATCATTTCCCGAGACGATGCCGCCCGGGTTTTAGACTCGCACTGCATCTACATATCCTCCTGCATCTCAATCACCGCTCGCGGGCAGGAAACGGCGCACAAGCCGCAGCCCTTGCAGTGGTCCTCGTCAATGACGACGGTGGTGCCGGCATCATCTTCCACCAGGGCAATGGCCAGGTCGGGACAGAAAAACCAACAGATGCCGCAGCCGTTGCAGCTGCCGCAGTTGAAACAACGTCCGGCCTCGGCCAGCGCTTCCGCCTCATCCAGGGACGGCACCACCTCCACGAAAGAAAGCCGGCGGTCTGCCGCCCGCTCCTCCACAGGAACAACGGCTTTTTGCGGCTGATAATACTCCAGGTGAAGATTATCAAAAGCGGCAATATTATTTTCTGTTTCCCCGGCCGGCAAGCCATTTTCAACCGCTTCCGCCAGCCCACAGCGGGAGAGTATCTGCAGCGCCGCTTCCTTGCCGGAGGCCAGGGCTTCAACCACCGTTGCCGGCCCGCTGACCAGGTCACCTCCCCGCAGCAACCGCTCGTGGCTAACATTTTCGTCTTCCGCCGCCTGCTGGCCGATAGCCACCACCAGCCCGTCAACCGGCAGCTCTTCAATGACATCACCGGCTTTAATCTCTGACCCGCTGGCAGCCACCGCCCGGTTGACGGTCAACAACAACCGGCCGCCATCAGTTGTCGCAACTTTGGTTACCAACTGCTGTTGGCACAAGGTGATCCCTTCATCGAGCAGCTGTTTTTTCTCGTCGTCATAGGCAGGCATCTCCTCCAGAGTCCGACGGTAAATAATCCTCACATCCTTGCCCAGCCGGAGCAGAGAGCGGGCGGCATCCACCGCCGCATTGCCGCCACCGATCACCGCAAAGGAAGAACCTTCCGGCATTCCGCCGTCGGCAAGGTCATGCAGGAGTTCCAACCCGGTAGTAACGCCGGGTTGGCGGCTTATCCCGGCCGGCAGCCGTGACCGGCCCAGCCCCGGAGCCCGAAAAACGTAGTCATAGTCTTCCAACAGGGCAGGAAGTTCCGCCACCTTGATCTCCCGGCCGCAGCACAGCTCAATGTCCAGCGAGTGGAGCAGGTTGTCAATTTCACGGTTCAAAATCTCCCGGGGCAGACGATAGGCAGGAATGCCGTAGCGCAGCAGGCCGCCGGGAGCACTCTCTTTTTCATAAATCGTCACCCTGATCCCCTGCCGGGCCAGAAAAGCGGCACAACTCAAACCCGCCGGACCGCTGCCAATCACCGCCACCCTTTCCGGGCGCGGCACCGGGGGAGCCGGGAAAGGAATGTCAAGACCGTAGTCCCCCAGGAAACGCTCGATAGATCCGGTCTGCACCGCCTGGTCAAAATCCCCGCGGTTGCAGTTCTGCTGGCAGAAATGCGGACAGACCCGGCCGCAGATCGCCGGCAGGGGATGAAAACTTCGCAGCCGCGCCAAAGCCGCTTTCCGGCCCCGCTGCACCAGCTCCCGCATATAGGAAGCAATATCAATATGGAGAGGGCAGGCCGCCTGACAGGGAGCAGCTTTTTCCACCAGTTGGGGACGGAAAAACTTCCAGCTGCCGGTCAGGTTAACCGCCGTCGTGCTCACGGAAACCGGAAGCTCCCACTGGTCAGTTGATTGGTTCTTAGCTTTTATATCAAGTAGCTGCATTCGCGCGTCCTCCATCAGCACCAACAACAATTCGGTATGCCTCCTCCATGGCCAAGCGGTTCTCATTTTGTTTCGCCGGCACAAAGCGGGGCAAGGCCTCTTTTAAAGCTTCCAGGGAGACCAAGCCGCTCACCCCGGCGAAAGCAAAATGAGAACCGCTTGGCCATGGAGGAG